>NZ_ALVZ01000187.1 GCF_000332055.1 Xenococcus sp. PCC 7305
ATTTTTTATTTCTAAGCCATTGGGAAACTAACACTAAAAGATGTTTCCCCATTAGATATTGAGTTTTGAGTTTGATGAATTTCTTCCCATATTTATAGTTTAAATTCAGCAATTGTGAACTTAAATTACAAAATTGTAATCAAAAATTTCTTAGGTTAGGCTCGACGCCAGGCCTTTTCCGATTTTTTAGTCAAAAAATTGGGCATTTTGAACGAAGAAGTCGACCTTAACTCTTAATTTTTCATAGGTTCATAAATAATTCAGTGTTTGATTGCTGAAAACGCCACCCAATAAATACCGAGTGAATATTCTATGGCAGAACTAATCATCAACCCCGAAACCCAATTAGTCACAGTCGAAGATCCTTCCCCTACAATTTCCGTACTGTGGGATCAGGCTGTACAAGAAGCAGTGGTTAATACAGCTCCTGGGCCGACAATCGCCTCCCGAGCTTATAGTATAGTTCATACAGCTATTTTCGATGCTTGGGCAGCCTACGATCTAACAGCTATTAGCACTCAACTAGGAGAGGATTTACAACGTCCTGAAGCAGAAGTCACAGAAGACAATAAACAAGAAGCTATTAGCTATGCAGCCTATAGAGTCCTAGAAAATTTATTCCCCTCCCAAACTGCTATTTTTGATGCTTTAATGGCAGAGCTGGGATACGATACAGACAATCTAACCACCGATATAACTACTGCAGCCGGAATCGGGAATGTTTCCGCTCAGACTCTACTGGATTTTCGACATAATGATGGTTCTAATCAATTAGGCGATGATCCCAATGGCAATGGTCATCCCTATTCTGATATCACAAATTATCAATCTATTAATAGTCCTGGGGAGACAGTCAATATTGAATTATGGACTCCAGAATTCGTGCCCATTGACGATCCCACTGGCTCGGTTCAACAATTTTTGACTCCACAATGGGGAGAGGTCATTCCTTTTGCTTTGGACTCAGGAAGCCAATTTCGTCCTGTCGCCCCAGAACCCTTTTTATTGGTAGATGGAGCCGTTGATTTAGATGCTCAAACTATAACTCTAGAAGATGGTTCCCTATTAGATATTGACCCAAGCTTGATCGGTTCAGTTATTAACCCTGAATTCATTGATCAAGCAAATGAAGTAATTGAATTTAGTGCCAATCTAACGGATGAGCAAAAATTGATTGCCGAGTTTTGGGAAGATGGTGGGGGAACTTCTTTCCCGCCAGGGACTTGGATGACTTTTGGGCAATTTGTCTCCTCACGAGATGAGAATAGCCTAGATGATGATGTGAAATTATTTTTCGCCTTAGGTAATGCGGTCTTTGATGCGGGAGTTGCTACCTGGGAATCGAAAGTTTTTTACGATTATAATCGCCCGGCAAGAACAATTCGTGAGCTGGGAGAATTAGGATTAATTGGGGAATTTGACGCAGATTTAGGTGGTTTTGCCATTGAAGCTTGGCAGCCTGGAGAAGGCACTCAAACTATCTTAGCTACCGATTTTCTGACCTACCAAACTCCAGGAGCAGATCCTTCACCACCTTTTTCTGAATACACTTCAGGACATAGTGCTTTTAGCGCCGCAGGTGCGCAAATACTCAATTTATTTACTGGCAGTGATGATTTTGGGGCCTCTGTAACTTTTGCGACTGGAGAGTCTCGCTTTGAACCAGGCATTACTCCAGCAGAAGAGATTACTTTGGACTGGGAAACTTTCTCCGAAGCTGCTGATGAAGCTGGAGTTTCCCGCCTCTATGGGGGAATTCACTTTGATGATGGAGATATTCACAGTCGCAGTTTGGGCCGAGAAGTCGGTGATGCGGTTTTTGAGCAGGCTCAGTTTTATATTAATGGTGGAGAAACCACAGCGGTATTATTAGATACTCCCATTCATCGTCTGCAAGGTAATCAGCTCTTGGGAAATTATCTGTATACAGGGGAAGGGGAAACCAATAATATTCTTACTGATTTTACCGATGAGGGAATTGCTTTTAACGCGGCAGTTACAGCCGATGATGATCTTGTTGCACTCTATCGTTTTCAGAGTAACGAAAATCCTGGATCTTATTTATTAGTAGGGGAGTCAGAACGGTCTAATATTCACAGTGATGCTAATTTATCCCAAGCTTTTACCGAAGAAGGTCTAGCTTTTTATGTTTATGGAGTCGGGGCTGCCGAAGCTACGGAGTTTTATCGCTTCCGCAATCTAAATCTTGCTGGTTCTTATCTCTATGTGACAGGGGCAGAAAGAGATGATATCATCGCGAATTTCGGCGATAGTTTTATTGAAGAAGGGGTTGCTTTTGAAGCTGAGATAATTTAATGGGTAATGGGTAAGCAATTTTTAATTTTCCATTGTTGACTTGTTTTGGCAATCATCACATAGGCCGAAAAATTCTAGGGTATGGTAGTAAACTTTAAACTTGTGGGAATCTTCTAAATGATGTTCAAGATCATGAACTGGACATTCGTCTATGGGTATAGAAATTGCACAGTTAACACAAGTGAGATGATGGCGATCGCGATGGATGGAACTATATACCGATTCTCCATTGGGTAAAATTCTTACTTGGACTTCTCCCTGGAGTTTTAGGGCTTCTAAAGAGCGATAAACTGTCGCCAAACCCATGTTTTGGTTATTGTTGCGCAATTCAATATAAAGATCCTGGGCTGAAATTGCTTTTTTGAGGTCTTGGAGTATTTCTATGACTTTTTCTTGGGAACGAGTTCTTTGATTTTTCATCGGTAAAATTTCATATAAAATTATCGGTATCTCTTTAGGGTAAACTAATTGGGTTAGTTTGCTTTCGACTATACCTTTATTTGACAATGCCTAATCATTATCACGCACGTATCTATGTTACGCTCCGTTCTTCCGTTCTTGATCCAGCAGGTACCGCAGTCGAATCTGGCTTGCAACAAATGGGTTACCAAGGAGTGGGCAATGTCAGAATTGGCAAATATGTGGAATTGAATCTAACTGCTAATGATGATGATGATGCAAAAACCCAATTAGATCAAATGTGCGATCGCCTCTTAGCTAATCCTGTAATTGAGAATTATCGCTTCGAGATCGAACAGCTAGCTGAAATGAAGTAATGAGTAATAAGTCCCATCTTCGTGGGATCGAGATAATAAGTAATAAGTAATAAGTAAATGAAATTTGGCGTTATTGTTTTCCCCGGTTCTAATTGCGATCGCGATATGGCAACGGTTACTCAAGGTTTATTGGGTATCGATACTCGTATGATCTGGCATCAAGAAACGGATATTTCTGATATTGATATTCTGGTAATTCCTGGTGGTTTTAGTTATGGTGATTATCTGCGTTGCGGTGCGATCGCCCAGTTCTCTGCCGTGATGAATAGTGTGATTCACCATGCTAAAGCAGGAAAAATGGTGCTAGGAATTTGCAACGGTTTCCAAGTGTTAACCGAGGTGGGATTATTGCCTGGGGCTTTGATTCGCAACCGAGATCTCCATTTTATTTGCGATCGCGTTCCGGTAAAAGTAGTTAGAAACGATCTCGACTGGACTTGTAACTATCAGCAAAATCAAATCGTAACTTTCCCGATCGCCCACGGAGAAGGTAGATATTTTGCTGAGGAAAATACAATTAAAAGTCTAGAAGATAACAATCAAATTTTATTCCGTTATTGCAGTGCCAAAGGGGAAGTCGATGAAGCGAATAATCCCAACGGTTCTTTGAATAATATTGCAGGAATTATTAACTCTCAAGGTAATGTTCTAGGCATGATGCCCCACCCCGAAAGAGCCTCAGATCCCGCGATCGGCATTACTGATGGACGAGCATTATTTGAAGGATTATTGACTAATATAATGACTAAATAGAAACTAAATATAACTTAATGTCCTCCTGCACAAAATCAATGCTGCAACATTACTTATCACTTAAAAAGTAAAAGACTTGCTTCAATTTATAGTCTAGAGACCAGTCTTGGCGCAAAATAGGTAAAGAAATAGAGAAGGAGAAATAAAACCATGCTGCCCTATGGATTAGCGATCGCTGTTGGCTTAAGTAGTTCTATATTATTCTTGACAGCCTTCTTTATGCCCAAAATTCATCGCCAAGATGACTTTTTTTGGAGCGGATTAGGATTTTTCTATGCTTTAGTTTTATGGTTCTGTGCAGCTCAATTCACAGGTGCAGTACTTCTAGGGCAATTGGCCGCAGTAGCTTTATTAATTTCCTATGCTTGGCAAGTTATTAAACTAAGAAAAGCTGTTGTTAATCCCAGTGAACAAATGAACCTCAATAGGTTTTCTGTGACAGGTTTTCTCGGAGGATTGCTAAATCGTTCTCCCAAAGTTGCAGAACCTAAGGTCACGGAACCAGAAGAAATTCCGCAGGAACAAGCAGCAGAAGAATTTGAGGAGGTGAGTGAGACTGTTGAGGAAACAGAAAAAGGAGACCAATTCCCGATTATTCCTGTCACAGAAGAAGTTGTGGCCGAAGAAGAAGAAGTTGTTGTTGTGGCCGAAGAAGAAGTTGTTGTTGATGGAATAGAAGATACAATTCCTGAAACTCTAGAAGAGACTTTGACAGAAACTACAGAACCAAATCTTGCGGAGGAAAGTCAAGATATTTCGATAGAAGCGGCAACCGTAGCTGAATCCGAAACAGAATCTACAACCAGCTCAGATGTTCCCGATATAGACAATAAAAAGCCAGGTTTATTTGGTAAAATACTCAACTTTGGGACTAAAGAACCAAAGCCTGATCCGGAAAAGACAAACTCGATCATCAACACAAAATTAGACGAGCTTTTAGATGATGAGACCGAAGAAGCACCAGAGACAAGGGAAGTCACCACTGCGAACAGCGAACCTGCCCCCACAGAAACAGGAGCAGTAGCAACACCTCCAGAAGAAAAAGCAGTCGAAGAAGAAAGCAACTGGGATTTCCTTGAAGATGAAGCAGAAACAACCCTAGAAGTAATTACAGAAGAGACAGCAACTGAAGATACAGCTACTATTGAGCCAGAAAAACCCTCATCAGAAAAGGAAACGAACTAAAATCTTCGTTATCGATGCTCTATGCTTGAGTGCTCACGAGCTGATTTTCATTGCTCAGAGGGGAACGCAAACATAAATAGATCAAGGCTCCAAATAGAGGAATAAAACTAATTACCCAAAAAATCTCAGGGTTTTTGATTCCTCTTCTGATCGAGTCATCCTTGACCAAAGTGGGAAATAGCAGGGATAACAAACAAAAATCGAGACTCATAACATGGATAAACTGATTAGTCTGCCATTGCATCACAAAGTCGGCCCAGTCTCCAGACATTAAACCTGACCCTAGTAATGCGATCGCGCCCACTGTTAGCACAAGACCAGTAACAGGAGATTCCAAAACTTTTAACAACAAATTTCTCTCGGGATCTCCAACTGTATTCGATTCTCTTAAAGCAAGATAAGGCAATAGGGCAAAAGCACCTAAGCCAAAAGAGCCCAAAACAAAAATCCAAGCAGGCAATTTTTGGCCTCTACCATCAAATAACAACAAACAAGCATAGGTAGCGGGTAAAATCCCCATCAGGTTAAACAAAGATACCACCCAAGGATTAATCTCTGCCCAATTACCTGCTGATAAATCGAGAATTAAATCTAAAGTATCGGTCGAAGCAGCAGGGGCAAAGAAAAAAGCATAACTAAGAAAACTGACCCAAATAATAGTAAAAATAATTTTTCGTTGCATTTTTTATTTAAAGTTAATAATTCCAGCTTTTTTTCTTAATCTACCTTATTCTCCAACTCAACATTGAATACTTCAGCAAAACTACGAATCAGCTTAACGCGAACTTCTGCCACTGTAAGATTAGGAATAAACTCATTTAAACTGCCCACGGGCTTATCTATAATGCCACAAGGCACTATATCTTGAAATCCTGTAAGGTCAGGGCAAACATTCAAAGCAAAACCATGCATAGTAATCCAACGGCGAACTTTAATCCCGATCGCCGCAATCTTTTTCCCTTCTAGCCAAACACCTGTCAGCCCAGAGATCCGCTCAGCATTTAAGCCATAGGTCGCAACTGTCCGAATAATAACCTCTTCTAACTGCCGGAGATACCAATGTAAATCTTGCTGATAGTAACGTAGATTCAAAATCGGATAACCAACTAACTGTCCTGGACAATGATAGGTCACCTCACCCCCTCTTTCAACACGATAGACTTCCCGTTTTAAATCAGATTTAGCAGAAGTACTCTCGTCATAATCAAACTTAAGAAAATCAGTGCTAGCACCAGTTCCCAAGGTATATACAGGAAAATGCTCCGACAAAATTAGAATATCCTCTAAATCAGGATTGCTAATGCGCTCTGTGACCAGAGACTTTTGCCTCAACCAAGCATCCTGGTAGGCAACTAATCCCCAATTTATTACCACACAATGTCTTTTTTGTTTTTGTGAATTTGCCATTTAATTTTAAAAAATGTCAACCAATGTAAAAGAAAATAAAAAGAATTCCGGCGCATATGTCACGGAGAATACAAAGTGCTATTATGTACACATACAATATCCAGTAATAAAGTTTTGCTCAACCAAAATATAAGAGTAAGAAAAATCTGTGAGTTGTCTGCATTAGTACGACTGAAAAAGAAGACAATTCTAAGAGAATAGACGCATTCTGTCCAAGGTTCGATTCGTTACTGACTATTTTGTCAGTTGGAGTGTCCCAAAATTAACTTGGAATTGAAGCGGAAAGTAGATTTCAAATCCTAAGCTAAATAATAGCAAAAATATCATAACCTTAAGAAATAATGTAGTTTTTACTGCAACCTTCTTAGAGTTACCATTCTCATCCCACTATTTAGCCTGGGGAATCTATTTTAATTACTGGATATCGTTTTATCGGGATGAACTGTTGTATATCACGGAGTATTGAGTATGAAGCTTTTAATCCAAGGCAATGATATTACCGTTACCGACTCAATTCATGACTATGTTCAACAGAAGCTAGAGAAAGCAGTTAGACATTATCAGAGTATTACTACTAAAGTAGATGTTCACCTATCTGTAGCTCGAAAGCATCGTGTGAATGATAAACATAAAGCAGAAGTGACTGTCTATGCCAATGGAACTGTAATTCGAGCCCAAGAAGGTAGTGAAAATCTATACGCTAGCATCGATATGGTGTCAGATAAGATTGCTCGTCAATTACGCAAATATAAAGAAAAGCAGCTTCATAAAAAAACTCATGCTCAAGTTAATAGTAGAGAAGTTGTCGAAGAGCCTCCTGTCGAGGATCTTGTAGAGACTAATCTAATTAGTGATCGCGCCCCTGAACTTCCAGAAGAAGTAGTCAGAACAAAATACTTTACTATGCCACCCATGACGGCTCGGGAGGCGTTAGAACATTTGCAGTTAATAGATCACGACTTCTATATGTTCCGTAACAGTGAAACTAATGAGATCAATGTCATCTATTCCCGCAATCATGGTGGTTATGGTGTTATTCAGCCCAGAGCCGAAACCAATGGGAATGCTTGATAGCATCGAATTTGCTACGCTAAAGTGTTAGCCAATAGTAGGGGCGATTCGCAAATCTCCCCTACCAAATGAAGCAAACCAATCTAGAATTATTCGTATAACCAGGGTGTGATAGTCGGCGCCCAACTGGCTAGCTCGTCTTCTTTAAACCAAAGAGCGATTTCCGATTGAGCTGTTTCGATCGCATCGGAACCATGAATAATATTGCGTCCAATACTAACTCCAAAATCTCCTCGAATCGTTCCAGGTTCAGCAGTCAGAGGGTTGGTCGCGCCAATAAGTTTTCTGGCACTAGCAACCACACCATCACCTTCCCACACCATTGCGACTACAGGGGCGGAAATAATGAAATCGACTAAGCTGCCAAAAAATGGTCTTTCTTTATGGACTCCATAATGTTGCTCGGCTAGTTCACGAGACACTTGCATGAGTTTCATGCCCACAAGAGTAAAGCCTTTGGTCTCAAAACGACCGACAATATCACCTACTAGATTACGTTGTACCCCATCGGGTTTGATCATAATAAAAGTGCGTTCCAAAAGTTCCCTCCTACAGGTCTTAAAATTTCGTCACAAACTACAGATTAACACTGACGAGTAAGTCAAAAGTCAAAAGTCAAAAGTCAAAAGTAATTTGAGTTTATCGGGCTTCGCCCTTGAAGGCAGATGGCAGACGGCAGACGGCAGAAGGTTTAAATCTACTTCTTCCTTCCCACTTTGGTTTAAGACCTCTCCCTTTAGGAAGAAACAGGGTTCGGGAGGGTTCAAAACCACTTCTTAACAAGAGAACTTCTGCCTTCTGCCCTCATTCTTCTGCCTTCGTTTATTGTTTATTGTTCAATGATTCTTGATGGCGTTCTTGAGCTAGAGAAATTAATTTATCTATTAATTGGGGAAATTCAATTCCTGTTGCTTTCCAGAGTTGGGGATACATACTGGTAGAAGTAAAACCAGGCAAGGTATTAATTTCATTAAGAAAAATTTCTCCTGTAGCTTCCACATAGAAAAAATCTATTCTAGCTAGTCCCGCTGCATCCACGGCGGCAAAAGCTTGTAGGGCCATTTCTTTAATTTGTTCGGCTACCGCATCGCTAAGTTTCGCCGGTATATATAACTCTGCTAAACCTGAAGTATATTTGGTTTCGTAATCATAAAAGTCACTAGCAAAACTAATTTCCCCAATTACAGAAGCCTTGGGATGATCGTTTCCTAAAACCGCACATTCGACTTCCCTCGCAACTACTCCTTCTTCGACGATGATGCGTCGGTCAAAGCTGGCTGCATTATCTAATGCTGATTCTAATTCACTTCGTGATCGCACTTTGGTAATGCCGACGGATGACCCTAAGTTGGCAGGTTTTACGAAGCAGGGGTAATCTAAAGTCGCCTCAATGTCATCACAGAGTTTGGGAAAAACACAAGGACTAGACCAAACTTGAGCACGAGATACCCCTAAATACTTCACTTGGGGGATACCAGCTTGAGCAAAAGCCGTTTTCATCGCAATTTTATCCATGCCCACAGAAGATCCGAGCACACTACTACCAACGTAGGGAATTTGCATTAGAGTTAATAATCCCTGGATAGTGCCATCTTCTCCATTAGGACCATGCAGAATAGGGAAAAATAGCTCTATTTCATTTAGATGCTGGGGAAATTGCCATAGATTACGTTGATCAGCTTCTTGAGCTAAACTTTCCCCCGATTCCAAAACTTTTTGTGAAACATCAGATTCATGCCAAGTCCCCTGCTTGTCAATATAAACAGGAATAACTTCATATTTGGTTGCATTGGAATCTTGATTTAAAGCAGACGCGATCGCTTTTGCTGAGACAATAGAGACCTCATGTTCTCCTGAGCGACCACCAAACAACAACCCTACTTTCGTTTTTCCCATGAATCAATTATCAACTATCGGTAAATACTAACAACAATAGTATAGGGAAGAACATATTAATGGCATTGTCGCTATGAGCAAATCTCTCTTTGTTACTTCAAAAATTCAATCTTACTGAGTTGTGAAAAATGTTTAATAATAATTACGAAGTTTAGCTATCCATAATCTTGGTTATAAAATGGTGACTATAGAGAATGAACATTGAAGTATTTTTCTAGTCTCGGGGATCTTTAACTTAACAGGGCCTAAAAAATGACTATCAGCAGGTTTCCATTTAACAATAATTTATTTTGGACTCAAGAAGCTCAGATTAAACTTAACAGAATTCCTTTCTTTGTCCGCATTCAAGCTCGTCAGAGAATTGAAGAACTAGCTCGTATTGCCCAATCAGAAGAAGTAACCGTCGATATTGTCGAACAAGCACGTAGTGAATTTGGGCAGTAATTTGTTTTAAGCGTCGAGCGAAAGCAGAAGCGCACATCCATCTGCCTTCTCTCTTGGTGCGCGTTCCCTAGCGCCTTGCAAAGGCGCGGGGTCGCACCGCTGCCCTCTGCCTTCTGCCCTCAAGGGCAAAGCCCGATCACGTTTTGCTTTCTCGATATGCTTGATAAACGCCTTGGACATTGTACCAATTAAGAAAAATGCGAGCTATTTCCAAAGATAGTTGAGGTTTTCCTTTAGCTATCAAAAACTTTAATAATGGCTCCATTGTTTTTTCGTTAAGTAAGCCTCCCAAAGACAAAATTCCCCAAAGTATTTGATGTAGAATTGTCATCTGAATCATCATTTTTACCTCCCAGGTAGGATGTTTTTGATAAAAGACAACTCCCATTCTGCCCCGTTGGATTTCTTTGTCAATTAGATTGGGGATTTGTTCTAGATTAAAGGGTGGATGCCAATGATAGCCTACAGCTTCGGGACATTTAATAAGTTTTAAATCTAGTTTTTTCAATCTGACTCCTAACTCTAAATCTTCCCATCCGTAAAGATGAAACTGCGTATCAAACTTCCCCGCTTTTTCGAGCCATTTTTTGGCGATCGCGACATTTCCCGTGGCGAAATAAGCTGCGGAAAAATCAGTGATTTTGTAAGGCTCTGATGTCGGATTTTCAAAGTTACAAGTATTAATGACTGCCCCGTAGGTAAAAATGCGATCGCTATTTGTCTTTTCCGCCCCTGCAAGCAATGCATCAGCATGAGCCTGCAAAAAACTTTCGGTGACTACCAAATCACTATCAATGAAAATAATAGTGTCTCCTTCTGCTTTTTCTATTCCTAAATTTCTGGCAGCGGCAGGACCTTGATGATTTTGTTGAAAGGTTTTTATATGGGGGAATTGATTTTTATGATCAGCAAGCCATTCGATCGTATGATCCGTTGAACCATCATCAACCAAGATAATTTCGTATTCCTGAATCATATTGGCATCAAAAGATTGTTTTTCTAAGATAGCCAAACATTTTCTGAGAATTGGTAACCGATTATAAGTGGGAATGACAATACTAATATACATTTAGTTAATTAGAAATTAATAATTATGACAAAAACTGCTATGGAAAGCTATTTTCGATTTTATCGACAATCATTTTAATCATTTGATATTCATCACCATAATCTGCAAGTTTGAGATAGGCTTGTAAATCTTGAGAAGCTTCTGGCCAAATCTTTAGCTCATAGTATAACAAGCCGCGATCGCGTAATTCATGGGGATTATTGGGAAATAAAACCAACAGACCAGTAATAATTGCTAGCACTTTATTATATTGACGGCGGTGGAGAAAAATTTGTTTTAAATTTGTTAACATCCTCGCCAGAATCTGCTTATTCGTAACTGGAGCTAAAAATCGGGGCTCCAACTTTACTGGCTGTTGATACAACTGTTGTAGTTTTGCCGCACAATCCTCTTTAAATAAAATTTCTCCTTGATTAAAAGCATCGACAAAAATACCTGCCTCATTAAAATCAGGACGAATGAGAAAATGTCCGGGCATCCCAATTCCCAGCATGGGAAAATCTAGTCTCTTAGCTATTTCTAAATAAACAATCGCCAGAGTAAGAGGAATCCCAGTGCGCAAATCTAGAACATCATTCAGAAAACTGTTTTTAGGATTATAGTAATCTTCGCTGTTACCTGTAAATTCTAGATAGTTATAAAGATGATTATTAATCGTTTTAATTACTTGTAGGGGATAGCGTTGTGATGGCAACTTAATAGCAATATCTTCTGCAATCAGATCGAGCTGCTGTAAATATTTTGCTACTTCCAACTCTGGATATTCTGCCTGAGCGCAATATAAACTAGCTCTGGCCAAATTAATTGACTCATCAGAGCGACTTACTTCCTGTGCAAAATTGTCCCAACCAATTTGATGCTTCATTAACTGCGATCGCGACTAACGGTGTTTTACACGACTTGGCTATTTATGGTCTAGTGAGGATAGGTGTTAGGTTTTAGGTGTTAGGTTTTAGGTGTTAGGTTTTAGGTTAAAAGGAGTCATAGCCAAGTCGTGTATTTTACATATCTTAATACAAAAAGCGTCATCTTGATCTTGTGAACCTTTAGAAAATAAAAACTAAATTTAAATTCCATTTATTGCCATCCAAACGGACAATTTCGATCTGCTTAATAAATTCTCGAAAATAAAATCTTCTTTCTGGTTCTGATAAATCTAACCAAAATTGAGGAATGGACACTGTCTTGGCGATCGCTTTTAAATTTTCTGGAGGCAGTTGAGCCAGTTGAGTTTCTAATTGTGAGATTTCTGTTTGTAGTTTGTAATTTCTAAGCTTGGCAGTTTCTTGGTCGAGAATATTTTGTCTTTGCAATATTGGCAATTGCAAAAGAATTTCTTTTTTTTGTTTAATTGTGCTTTGGATCTGCTCTTTGAATATTGTGATATTTTGCAAATTTACCTGCTCAACAGCGATCGGTAGTTCATCGCATATTTGAGTAATAGCTTGTTGTAAAATCTCCTGATAATGAATTGCTTTACATTTAGTTTCTCGCGGACAGTCATGACATCGCAGATAAAGATACTCCTGTTTATTTTTTCTTTGTGTCACCCGCGATATTACCATTGGCAAATGACATTCTTGGCAAGTAATCAAGCCCGCCAAAGAACGAGGAGCACTAGCCGTTCGAGATGGTAAGCGACTATTACGCCGCAATATTCTATCTATTTGGGCAGCTTCTTCCCGATCTAAAATTGCAGCATGGGTGTTGAGAATTACCTGATTATCTTTATACTTTAAATCGCCTCGATACACAGGATTAGTCAACCAATTTTTTCCCGTGGAAGGAGCAACTTTCTTCCCATATCTTTTAGCTAAATATCTAACAGCACCGCGTAGGGAACCAAAGAGCAAAAATTGTTCAAAAAAGTCTTTGACGACAGGAGCAGTGCTTTTATCAATAATATACTTATCCTGTCCTCGACGATAACCATAAGGAGCTTTGCCTGGGGGAGGTAAAACCTTAAGACGGTTCCGCGCATGGCCTTGAATTAAACGTTCTTTTCTTTTATTACTGGTTACTTTTTCTAATAGCTGAATTAGAGCAAGTTTGGTATCTTGATTACTTTTTTGAGAAAATTTAGAAGACTGATAATCTTGTTCGATAGCAATAACTTCTATCCCTAAAGACTCTAATTTTTTAAGGCGATCGCCAATGTCAACAATATTATTACCCAAATCTTCTAAGCGACGAATGAATATTTTTTGAGGAGGATTCTTTTGCGAATCATCTATTAGTTTTAGTAGCTGCTGACGACCAGCTAAATCTAGATAAATATCATCAATTTCTTGTCCCCAAATATTTTTATCAGGAGGGGTTTCCAGCAACGGATCTATGTATAGATAAGCAACTACTTTCATAAAGACTGGTGTTAGGTTTTAGGTATAGCGTTTCTCATATTCATAAGATACAGTTTGCTGTTCCCGATTCCCTATTCCCTATTCCCTAAAGCATATCCTTATGTATCTCACTAATTAGAGAAAGGCTATAAATCCCCCAAGCCTGCCAAAAAGTATAAATAGCTAGAATCACCAATAACATAGTAAAAGCGAAGCCAACTACTTTACTAGGTAATTTAGGCAGAAAACGAGTGCTGACCTGAGCCCCGATCAAACCTCCTGTTCCCAAGAGCAGTCCTTCCACAAAAAGAACATTACCCTTTAGGGCATGACCAATAGAAGCCGAAATAGCAGTCAAAACGATAACACCCAAACTGGTGCGAATCGCTGTCTTGATAGATTCTCCGAGCAAAATAATTTGCAGTGGCACCATAATCACCCCGCCACCAACTCCAAATAGACCAGCCAAAACACCTGCTGTTCCCCCCGTTGCCACTCTAGAAACTATGGGATTCCCAATTGGGGTTTGCGCCTCACCTTGATGCTGGGCAATGATCCGTTTGCGAAACTCAACTAGGAATATGTTAACAACCAGTAGCAGTCCAAAAGCAAATAAGAGCAGAGCAGGGGAAAATTTATCGGCAAAATAAACCCCAACTTGTGCCGCTAAAAGAGCTGGTAGCCCTAAATAAAGAATGCTTTGAAGCTTAATATAACCCATGCGCCAATTCTGAAGCGTTCCGGAGAGTGCAGTAATCGTAATGGCCAGAGCACTGGTTGCCACGGCTTGAATCGGCTCATAACCCAAAGCCACCAAAAGCGGCACGAGAACAGTGCCTCCACCAATTCCTAAAAAGCCGGCTAGAATGCCAGAAAAAAAGCCACTAATACCTATAAATACGGGGTTTGCTAGCATCATAAATAAGTTTAATCCTTTGCTATTTTTTGAGAATAATAATTAATTTAAATTCTTACGCCGCTTCTCTTGCTTAGGTTCCTCTGTCTGCCCTATGATTAAAAGTTCGTCAATCTCTAAGAAATAGAATCTTAGCTTACATTTATCTTTTGTGAAAGTGGTTACATTAGGAATAAATATCGATCACGTAGCAACTATCCGCCAAGCGAGAAGAACAGTAGAACCT
This sequence comes from Xenococcus sp. PCC 7305, assembly GCF_000332055.1. Taxonomy (GTDB): domain Bacteria; phylum Cyanobacteriota; class Cyanobacteriia; order Cyanobacteriales; family Xenococcaceae; genus Xenococcus. The sequence goes on from NZ_ALVZ01000187.1 coordinate 14,399, forward strand.
GATCCTGTGGCTGCGGCAGTTTTGGCTGAATTGGGTGGTGCCGATGGTATTACCGTGCATTTACGAGAAGATCGCCGTCATATCCAGGATCGAGATGTGCATCTGTTGCGTCAAACTGTGCGTAGTCATCTCAACCTAGAAATGGCCCCGACAGAGGAAATGGTTGCGATCGCCCTAGAAATTAAGCCGGATTATGTCACCTTAGTTCCCGAAAAACGAGAGGAGGTAACAACCGAAGGTGGCATTGATATGCTAGCTAATCGCGATCGCTTTACTGAGATTGTTAGCCAATTACAAGGTGCGGCAATTCCTGTGAGTTGGTTTATTGACGCTGATTCGGCGCAAATAGAAGCGGCGGCCAATACTGGTGCCAAGTTTATTGAGCTACATACAGGAAAATATGCTGATGCGATCGATGAGGCGAGTCAAGCCAAAGAACTAGAAGATCTAGAGGCAGGAACTAAAATTGCGATCGCCGCTGGATTACGAGTTAATGCAGGACATGGATTAACTTACTGGAATGTTTACCCTGTTGCTTGTATCCCAGGTATGGAAGAATTAAATATTGGTCACACTATTGTCAGTCGTGCGGTATTAGTCGGAATGGAAAGAGCCGTCAGGGAAATGAAATTAGCGATTAAGGGACAACTATAATTTATAAGCTGAAAGATATTCAACACAACAATAATTCAAAAAAAATAATAGATACTGACTAGGAAAAATTAACAATGACTACATATCATTACGTTTTAGCAAGCCAAAAATTCTTATTTGAAGAAGAACCTTTTGAGGAAGTTATCGAAGAAAGAGTTCGCAATTACAAAGAGCAAAACAAAGAAATCGATTTCTGGGTAATCAAACAACCAGCATTTCTCGAAGCCCCAGAATTTTCCCAAATCAAAGCGAAATGTCCCCAGCCATCGGCAGCCGTTATTTCTACCAATAAACAATTAATTACTTGGTTGAAGCTAAGACTAGAATATGTGTTTGTTGGAAGTTTTGAAGCTCCTTCTGACAATATTCCTGATGCCCTAGCTTCTTTAGAAAAAGCCGCTTAGTAGTAAGTAATAAGTAATGAGTAATAAGTGTTCGCAACAGGTTACCTATTACTTCTGGTTTAGGCAAATAGGGATTTGGGGAGCTAGGGAGATCAAACAATGGTTATTCCCCAAAGCCCTAATGCCCTAGGTCCCCATTTTTTTCAGTCTCTAAATTCAATCTTTAAAACAAGAAGTATTAAACCATTACCCATTACCCAATTTATCAAGAGCTTCCATTGTGCCTATGGTTCCCAATTCCATACCTTTGCAAGCTCTTTTTAATAGACCAGTTAACACCTTGCCAGGGCCGACTTCAATAGTCTCTGTGATTTCTTGTTGACTAAGTTGCTCCATAATTTCCCGCCATTTTACAGAACCTGTCATTTGTTGTGCTAAGCGTTGTTTCAACTCTGCGCCTTTGGTTGCTGGGCTCGGCTCTACATTGGACAAGACAGGAATTTTCGCATCATTAAAAGTAACGCCCTCTAAAACCGACTGAAACTGTCCAGAAGCTTCTGCCATTAAAGGGGAATGGAAAGCCCCAGAAACATTGAGTTCTACTTTTCGCTTCGCATTGACTTCTGCTAGTACTTGCTCCACTGCTTCGGGAGTTCCTGAAATAACAACTTGGCCGCTACTATTATCATTGGCAAGCACAACATCAGGGTTGGCATCAATCAGATTTTCTAATTGGCTACGATCAAATTTCATTAAGGCAGCCATTTTGCCTCCAGCAGCTTTACTCATTAATTCAGAACGTTTTTTTACCAACCGAAGTCCTGATTCAAAGTCAAATACCCCAGAAATGTAAAGCGCCACATATTCGCCCAAACTATGTCCTGCAACTAACTGAGGTGCTGTCGTTTTTTCTAATAACAAATCGGCAATAATAGATTCAACCACGTATAAACAGGGTTGAGTATAAAGAGTGTGAGACAAATTAGTTTCGTCTCCTTGGCAAATATCGAGAACTGACCAACCTAAAATTTTTTCTGCAAGCTCAAATTTATGTTTCGCTACGGGGTTTTCTTGAAAATCAACTCCCATGCCTATTGCTTGAGAACCTTGTCCTGGAAATACCCACGCTGTTTTCGTCATATGTTTAATAAAAAATTAATTATTTTACGATTAGTAATAGAGAATTATCTCATAGAGAAGTAATTTGTGCCTCTGCGCGGAAGTAATAAGTAATGAGTAATAAGTAATGAGTAATGAGTTCGTGGGATTGGGATAATTAGGTATTGATCTAATCGGCTTAGTTGAATTTAATATGTTTACTGCACCTGGAAAGAGTTGAAAAATTGCTCAATATTTGTTGAATCGTCAGAAATAGCATAAAGGCTATATAAGCGCTGGCCAACTAAATATAACCTCATGCCAGCTATAGAATCATCTAAGTTTCCCGAAAACTCTAATCCTGGTTGCCCATTGAGGAAAATAGCCTTGCCTTGTTGGTTCAATTCTTCTAGCTCAAATTCTTGAAATAGATTATCGCTAATTTTTTCTAAAAGGTCATTTCCTGACTGTTCGATATATTCAACCGTAAGATCTGTATAGGCTACTAAATAAACAGAGTTGGCATCATCTTCTTTTTTAGCGGGATTCCAGTAGGAATCATCATCTACACGGAAAAGATACCAATCTAGTTGTTGACCATCAATATCTGTGAAGTCCTTGAAGATTTTTGGCTCGAAGGGAAATTGCACTTGGAATTTTTCGGCATTAAAGCTAAATAATTTCCATTCTGCTTGAGCTAGCAAGGTTTGTTGGAGCTGAATATTTTGGGCTAGAGCTTCTTTAACATTTACAGGAAAATTCGCCAGACAAAGATAAAGAAGAGTTGTGATGGCAAAGGAGAGCTGCTTCATATGATTTACTATTGTTCCTTATTTATTCTATTCGCGATAATCCCGATCGCATTATAGGGACGTAGCATGAGAGACGTAGCAGGCTACGTCTCTACGGTTATTATTTATATCAGGCAGATTTGCTATTGGAAACAATCAAATAATTAGCCATTTCTTCAATAGTTGGAGACTGAAATAACTCTAGAACAGGGACTTCTATAGTGAAGTTACACCGCAGTTTATTGTAAACTCTCATCATAGCTAGGGAGCGACCGCCAAGATCAAAGAAATTATCATGCATTCCAATGTTATTGAGGTTTAAAACTTCCGCCCAAATATTCGCGATCGCTTGTTCTGTTTCATTGCGTGGCGCTACATAATCTTTCTGCTTGTAAGCTACAGCAAGATCATCTTTAAACAAGGGCAGCTCAGACAAATGAGTTTCAGGTTGCCTAACTATTCTGTTGAGTAAACTAACAAAATTATTGGCAAACTTAGTAATTGTCTCTTCAGTGAACAAATCTATTTTGTAACGGAACAAGGCAATCAAAGTATCATCTACTTCTCGAACAGAAAGAGAGATATCAAAATTAGCATTTTTCTCATCTTTTTTCTCTAGGAGCTGCAGATTGACTTCACCCAAGGCTTTTGGTTGGCTAGGAGCATTTTGTAAAGTGAACATAGCTCGGGAGACAATCCCATCAGAAATGCCAATCTCTTCGACAATTTTTTGTAAAGGTAAATCCTGATGTTTTTGGGCCCCTAGAGTTACTTCACTGATGCGATGTAATAATTCCTGTAATGTGGGATCATTACTAAAGTCAGTATTCAATAACAAAATATTACTAAAATAGCCGATTAACTTTTTAGTTTCTGCTAAATACCGACCTGCAACAGGAGAAGACAGAATAATGTTTTCCTGTCCTGAATATTGATAAAGCAAAGTTTTAAAGCCAGTCAGTAAAGTGACAAATAAAGAAACTCCTTCACTATGACTAATAGATTTCAATGATTTGGTCACTTCTGCCGGAATTTTTACTAGATGGGATGCTCCTTGATAACTTGCGATCGTGGCAGAAGCATAATCAGTTGGTAAATCCAAAATAGAGATATCGCTGCTTAATTGAGTTCTCCAATAATCTAGTTGGTATTCTAGGTTTTTGCCCTGTAACCATTGACGCTGGAATTGGGCAAAGTCGGCATATTGAATTGGTAGTTTTGGTAAAGATGGTTCTTGTTCTGTCGTAAAAGCTTGATAGAGACTGGCTAACTCTTTGAGTAGGATCGTATCCGACCAAAAATCAGTAACAATATGGTGAGCTGTTCTTAAGAGATAATGCTTGGTATCGGTGACTTTTACTAAAAGAAAACGAATTAAAGGGCTTTTGTTGAGGTCGAAAGGTTGCTGCGATTGCTCTTCAATCATTTTGGGGATTTCACTATCCTCCCCTTCAATAACTTTTAGTTTAAACTGAATCTCCGGAGCAATAACTTGAACAGGTTGACCCTCAACTATTGGGAAAGAACTGCGTAATATTTCGTGACGGTTAATAATTTCTTGGATGCTGCTCTCTAAGGCAGATATATTTAGCCTGCCATCGAGTTGATAACTAGCATGGAGATTATGAACTGTATTCTCAGGATTCAAACTATCGATATGCCATAATCTTTCTTGGCCAAAAGAAAGGGGGATCTGGCCTTCGCGGGGAAAAGGTTTAATTGTCATCCGACGCTGACGACTCATATTTCCTTTGATCGATTTCCAAAACCCTGAAGTTTTCTTTTGCTTCTTTGCCTCCTTCTCCTCTTCTCCCTCAAGTTTTCCATCGCCCAAATATCCACTCTTTTGAAAATACTTACAATAGGTAGCAATCAACTGCCCATCCACAGGGGGGAAAGTAACCGAGGTATTCGCTAATCCTGCTTGAGTTTGGTGATCGCAAAACAATGGTTTTTCGGCAAATAACTTATGAGGAGAACTTAGTAGCAATAATAAAAGAGCGAATATTTTATTGTCAGGGTATTTATTAGCAAAAGTCTCTAACTCCTTCATCCATTCTGGTTCTGACAACTCTTCTAGCTGATAGCCGGCCGAATTTACCCCTGCCCACATTGCTTCCCAGGCCAAGGGTTGGGCATTAGACAGATGAAAAGCTTTGCCTAAAGATGCGGTCTGCCAAGATAAACCTGCGATCGCCTGTGCCACATAATCCACCGGAACCAAATTAATACTAGCGGTAGCAGCCGGGTATTTGCCCATTTGAATACAACCTTTCAACAAAGTCACTAGCAAATCACTCACATTGCCCATGACTCCTGTTTTACTATGGCCCATAATCCTCACCGGACGATAGATAGCGCCTGGTAAGCCTCGGGCGATCGCAGAGGAGATTAATTTTTCAGCTACCCATTTACTCTGTTTATAGCCACCTTTGAGACTAGGGTGATATTGGGGAATATCCGTTTCCAGAATTTCCTTGGCCGAGCCATGAGCTTTACTGAAGAAAACAGAAATGCTGGAGGTAAAATGTACGGCCTTAGTTTTGACTAAACTAGCTAACTTAATAATTTCTACTGTTCCCAAAACATTGGGAGCCTTTAATCTTTCGTAGGGATAAGCGTAATTAACATAAGCTCCGTTGTGATAGATCACATCTACCTTGGTTGCCAACTCCTGAAAAGTTTCGGTTGATAAACCGAGTAAAGGCTGACCCAAATCTCCCACTAGAGGAATAATACGCGATCGCTCTACTTCTTGGTCTAGACCATAAGCTTTTAAGCTCTGCTCGATTCGTTCTTGTCCCCCATCAGGATTCCTACTGCGTACCAAACAATAGATGTCGGCATTACTATTTCGCAATAGTTCGGTCAATAGGTGGCAACCCAATAACCCCGTTGCGCCAGTTAATAAAATAGCTTGGGGTTGGGTTAAATATTCTGAGACGGGATTGGTAAATTGAATATTAGGATCGAGAATTGCTTCTTGCTGTAAATCAAGGCGATCGCTATTAAGATTATTCATTGAGGGACTTTAACTTAAAATTTCTATGAGCGTGAGCGAAATCCAGTAATGCACTAAAATAGTCTTACATATATAGGGTTTGACTTTATTGATTAATGCAGGTTAGTTTTTAGGTTTGTCATATTTTGAGACAATTGGGAACCTAGATATCAGCAATTAGGTCAGCTATCTATTAAGAAGTTCCATGAATTAATTAAAGTAAAATGAACAAAATTTTGCAATCTGCGATCGCGAAGAGAGTCGTTTCCCAGCCTAAACGTTATCAACTGATGCTAGTTGCCGCAACAACTGCAATGCTAATTATCCCTAATGTGACAGTCTCAGCGTTTGAACCAGAAGATCTCGAACAAGTAAAAACTTCCAGAGTCTGTAACGAAGATTGTGACTTGAGTAATGCCGATCTCCAGGAAGTTTATTTGGTCAAGGTGAATCTCGAAAATGCCGATCTGCAAGGGGCTAATCTCAAAGAAGTTAACTTGCAGGATGCCCTATTAGAAAAAGCCGATCTTGGTCAATCAAACTTGGTCGGGGCCTATCTTAGAGGAGCCACTTTGCAAGAAGCTGATCTTAGTGGCGCAAGATTAACTAGAGCTGATCTAAAAGACACTATATTCAATCAAGCAAATCTTCAGGGAACATATCTGATGAGCGCTAACAACCTTACGCCAACTCAAATAAAGTCTGGTTGTAATTGGGAAGAAGCAATCTACGATAAAAATGAGGCTGCGAATCAAGCATTTATTAGTGAATTGCAACAAAATACCGATTCTAATCCCGCAGAAGCAGTTGACTGTAGCATGTGGGAGTGATCAACAATAATTTCAATGTTTTGTCGAAGTTGAGTCCTTCTGCAATATACTGAAACAGGTGTAAAAAGGACGAACTTCAATGGCAAAGAATAAAGCTACTTCATTGGGAATTACTAAACGAGAAGAAGACTATTCTCGTTGGTATCTAGATATCGTTGAGAAAGCTAAATTAGCTGAAGACTCGGGTGTACGTGGTTGCATGATCATCAGGCCAGAAGGGTTTGCGATCTGGGAGAATATGAAAGCCCAGCTCGATCGCATGTTCAAAGAAACTGGACATCGCAACGCTTATTTTCCTTTGTTTATTCCTGTTAATTACTTTGCCAAAGAAGCCGAACATGTTTCTGGTTTTGCCAAGGAATGCGCTGTGGTTACTCACCATCGTCTCAAGACCACAGAATCGGGAGAGATTACAGTAGATCCTGATGCCGAATTGGGTGAACCTTTGGTAGTTCGTCCCACCAGTGAAACTATTATTTGGTCAGCTTACCGTAAATGGATTCAGAGTTATCGCGATTTACCTTTATTGATTAATCAATGGGCGAATATCTGTCGTTGGGAAATGCGAACTCGTCCTTTTTTGCGAACTGCGGAATTTTTGTGGCAAGAAGGTCATACTGCTCATATAAGTGCTGAAGAGGCGGAGGCTGAAGCTCTGCAAATGCTCGGAGTTTATAAAACTTTTGTCGAAGATTATTTGGCAATTCCCGTACTTGATGGGCAAAAAACCGAAAATGAAAAGTTTCCTGGAGCAGAACATACTTACACCATTGAAACAATGACCCAGGACAAAAGAGCAATTCAAGTTGGGACAAGTCATAATTTGGGGACAACTTTTGCTAAGGCTTTTGATGTGACTTATCTGTCGGCAGAAGGAACTCAAGAATATCCCCATGCAACGAGTTGGGGTATCACAACCCGCATGATTGGGACGCTGATCATGGTTCATTCTGATGATAAGGGTTTTGTTTGTCCCCCAAGAATTGCGCCTTTACAAGTCATTGGAGTGCCAATTTTTCGTAAGCCTGGAGAAAAGGAGCAGGTTTTAGCAAGATTTGCTGAGTTACAGTCGGAGTTTAAGGCTAGTGGTGATTTTTCTTTTGACCTTGACGATCGCGAAAATGTCAGTCCTGGTTTTAAGTTTAACGATGCTGAGTTGAAAGGGATTCCTTTGCGCTTGGAAATGGGCCCTCGGGATCTGAAGAATAATAATGCTGTTTTGGTACGTCGGGACACGGGGGAAAAGATAATTGTTCCTCAAGCTGAGTTGGCGACGAAAATTCCTGAATTATTGGAAGATATTCATCAGAATTTGTTTAATACGGCCAAGGTATTTCAAGCAGCTAATACCCATCAGGTGGCGACCTACGAAGAGTTTAAAACTAGTGTTGAGGAAAAATCTGGTTTTTACTTGGTTTATTTTGCTGGAACTCCTGAAGATGAAGAGAAGATTCAAGAGGAAACTAAGGCTACTGGACGCTGTATTCCCTTGGCGCAATCTGGGGAAGAGGGGGTTTGTTTTTATACTGGGAAAGCGACTAAGCAGCAGGTTATTTTTGCTAAGGCTTATTAGGTTATAGTGCGATCGCATATTAGCCTCGGCGATCGCGTATTTTCGACAATTGCAATAGAAATTATATTTAGGGGTCTTGTTACCCCCTTTTCTTACCCTATTTTTGTTCTATTCCCTCTACATCATACTTTCCAGCTCGTTGTCACCTCGTGAGCTCGAAGCTGTGTTTTTCATTACTTTTGCGCGACAATGTCAGTCTATGGATCTTAATGTCGAAATAAAAGGAAAAGGTTATCCAATTCTTTGCCTACATGGTCATCCTGGTTCTGCCAACTGTATGTCGGTATTTACGGATGTCCTTTCTAAGGATTATCAAACTATTACTCCTGATCTCCGAGGTTATGGCAAAAGCAGCTACAGAAAAGATTTTTCAATGAAGCAGCATCTAGAAGATTTACAAAAACTTTTAGATCAATATCAGATAGAAGATTGCTTATTATTGGGATGGTCTTTGGGGGGTATTCTGGCCCTAGAATTAGCCCTTTGCAGTCGCAAAAGGTTTCGTGGTCTTATTCTGATTGCCTCGGCGGCCTCTCCCCGCAGCGATCATCCAGCTATTACCAAGCAAGATCTGATTTATACAGGTATTGCCGGCATTATTAATTTTTTCAAGCCTGGATGGTTATGGAATATTAATCGTTTTGGCACGCGATCGCTATTTCGTTATCTCATCTTCCAACAAACTCCTGCGGCTTATCAATATTTAGCTCATCAAGGAGTGCCTGCCTATTTTCAAACTTCTGCTGCTGCCAACAAGGCATTATCTAGCGCCATTGCTGATGGTTATAATCGCCTCGACGAGCTTCCGCAAATTGATATTCCTTGTTTGATATTGGCTGGAGAATGCGATCGCCATATTACTGCTGATTCTAGTAAAAAAACATCACAAAAAATTAAGAATTCTCAATTTATTTGTTACCCCAATACAGCTCATTTATTCCCTTGGGAAATTCCCCAACAAGTATTACAAGATCTTCAGCAATGGATTTCGAAACTAGAAGATTAAAGCTGGATTTCAAACCTACTGCTATAACGGTAAATAACATTTAACTAAATATCAAACAAATTGTTGCGGCATTAAATTTTAATGTATCAACTATATTACCGAGGTTAAAAATTATGGCGAGATTCTCTTTTAATTTAACAACTATTAATGGCAACAATGGATTTTTTATTGATGGTATAAAAATAGATGAGATTTTTTTAAATGATCCTCAAGCACCTTTATCCAGTTTGTTCATTAATATTTTGAGTCCCCAGGGAGATATTAATGGCGACAATATTGATGATATTCCGATTCAATCATCGAATTTTCTCGAAAATGGAGAAGTAGTACAAGAAAGTTTTGTCATTTTTGGGAATAGTACATTTCCTCCTAACTTAGACTTAGGAACTATTAATGGAAGTAATGGTATTGCTATAGAAAATACTATTACAGTATTTAATAGCTTTTCTGATGTTAACGGCGATAGCATTGATGACTTACTAATCACTTCAATAGAGTTAAATACCCAGGATTTTACTAACTACGTAATTTTAGGCAGTACAAATTTATCTAGTCCTCTTGCTCCAGGAACTTTAAATGGTAGTAATGGATTTAATATTATTGATAATAACGATAGTTTGACTCCTTTCATCTTCCAGGGAGACATCAATAATGATTCTCTCGAAGATCTGGTTTTTCTCTCCTCAAGTACGACAGAAAATGTCACTAATACTGTTAATAAAATTGTTTTTGGTCGCCCAAATTTTACCTCTCAATTAGATATCTCAACTTTGGATGGCAATAATGGCTTTACTGTTGGTGGTAGCATTATTTTTAATGGAGGAGGAATTGATATTAATGGAGATAATATAGATGACTTAATTTTTATAGACAATGATAGTCCGCAAAACTATGTCTTATTTGGTAGCAATAGTTTTGCAAGTAATGTAGATGTTACTGCTGTTAATGGGGGCAATGGTTTTATCATTACAGACAGTAATAGTGGAGCTAATTCTCGCCTATCAGGAATTCCCATTAAAGATTTGAATGGAGATGGTATCGGGGAGTTGGCAATTCAGCAAAATCTTATTAATCCTAACAATCCGAATCAGCCACAAGTTAATAGATTGGATATATTATTTGGCAATAATAATAATCCTAGTAGTATAGATTTAGCAACTCTAGATGGTAATAATGGGTTTACGATTCCTTTTCCCGTTTCAGTAGAACAGTCTGCAGATCTCAATGGAGATAATATCCAAGACCTCATTGTTCTTGATACTACTGGTATTTACTGTGTAATCTTTGGTAGTAATCAAGGATTTAGTAGTAGTTTAGATCTGACAAGTCTCAATGGAACCAATGGCTTTGCGATCGCAGATAATGACATTGAAATCACAGATGTCGGAGATGTTAATGGAGATAATATTGATGATCTCATTATCGACAAAGAGAATAACACTAGTTATGTTCTGTTTGGTAGTCAAGGAGCTTTTGCTCCGAGAATAGATTTAACTAATGGTAATAGCAATGCCTTATTGATATCTGGTGTCCAAGCAAATAATGGAGTTGCGAATGTCTCAGATTTAAACAATGATGGTTTTGATGATCTCGTCTTCAATCCTGTTGTTGATGATAATGCCACCACTCCAAACGCTAGCAGCGCAGTATTATTTGGAAGAGAAGATTTTAATTTCCCAGATCCTCCTGAAGGGACTATTGATTTATTCCGTTTTCGCAACACTACTTTTAATACAGGCACCTATATCTTTGTTGATGCAGTCGAAAGAGATGCTATTTTGAATAATCCTGATTTTAACCAAACTTTTGAGTTAGAAGGTAATGGCAATCCTGCATTTCGGGCTAGTAGAGGAGAAGGAGAAGGTCTATTGCCTTTCTTTCGTTTACAAAGTCTTGCCACTCCAGGTACTTTTCTGTTTGTCAGTACCGAAGAATATAATGCTATTTTTGATGCTAATTCTGAGCAAAGAAATAACTTCCAACCAGAAGGTTTTGATGGGGCAGGAAATGATATTCCTGAGTTTTATCTTTTTGGAGTGGGAGCGAACCAAGGAGTAGAATTTAATCGTTTTCAAAATAACAGTAATAATACTTTTCTCTTTTCTGGGCCAGCAGAAACTAATGCGATTCTTGGTGATCCGAATTTATCTGGGGCTTTCACTAATCAAGGTGCAGCTTTTGAGGCATTGCCATTCAGCTAGCTGTTAATTGCCAAAATTTTATCGTTACGATAAAAGAAATAGAGGCAACAAAGGTGGAAGACTCTAGTGCCGATGTGAGGAAGTAATGAGTAATAAGTAATAAGTAATAAGTAATAAGTACCAGCTTGTTGCTATAGCGTTTCTCATATTCATAAGATACAGTTTGCTGTTCCCTATTCCCTATTCCCGATTCCCTATTCCCCAAAGCATATCCTTCTGCATCTCACTAATTAGAGAAGTGCTATAGATAGCTTATTTACCCCCACGTCTACTAGCCAATTTTGCCTTTTTCTAATACAATTCATACTTTAACAAAGTGCAAGCCAAAGAACCATTGTACACAGGGATTCTTTGAGAGGTTCGCAAACCAACTTTTTTCGCCAATTGTTTATTTCCTGTCAAAATATATGCCGTCCATCCTTTAAATCTTTGTTTAAAAATATCACCTAACATTTTATATAAATCTTCCAATTCTTCTGTTGTTCCTAACCTTTGTCCATAGGGAGGATTGCAAATAATTACTCCCTTCTCTGCTGGTGGTTGAACTTCAGATAGTTCTTTCTGCATGAATTGGATTTGTTCTCCTAAGCCACAATTTTCAGCATTGGTATAGGCTTGATCGATTATCTCAAAATCGCGATCGCTACCAATAATCGGGATATCAATAGTTTTTAATTGGCTATTTTTGGCCTCTGTGACTAATTTATTCCAGAGAGTTTCATCGTAATCTAACCAAGTTTGAAAACCAAACTGCGATTTATATAAGCCAGGGGCAATATTCAAAGCTTGCATCGCTGCTTCGATGGGCAAAGTCCCCGAACCGCATAAAGGATCAAAAAACGCTAATTCTGGAGTCCAATCCGTCATTTGAATTAACGCTGCTGCGAGGGTTTCTTTGAGGGGAGCCCGTCCCATTGCTGGGCGGTAACCTCTGCGGTGTAAGCTAGACCCAGAGCTGTCTAGACTGATAATACAACGATTATTATCTATATGGGCATTGACTAATAAATCAGGGGCTTCGGCATTAATATCTGAGCGTTTATTATATTGTTTTTGCTGTTGATCAACGATCGCATTTTTAATTTGTAGAGCAGTAAAATGACTATGATTGAGTTGTTTGTTTTTCCCTGTACAAGTCACAGCCAAGGTCATTTCTGGATTAAGATATGCTGACCAATCAATTGTTTGAACACTTTTATAAAGACTTTGAGCATCAAAACTTTTTACTTTATCAATTTTTACTAAGACTCGGAAAATAGTTCTTGACCAAAGATTGACTCGATATAGTAGTTCTTGATTTCCTTGGAAATATACACCTAAAAAATCCGTTTTAACTTCCGTTGCACCCAAGGCAATCAATTCTTGAGCAGCAGTCTCTTCTAATCCACGGGCTACCGTGGCAAAATAATCATTCATAAAATAAGGAGCAAGGACAATTTTTAATTATAAAAACAATTTATAGGCAGGATTAGTACTTTCGTCCCAATAGGGATATCCCAAAGTCTCCAGAAAAGCTTGCCATTCATTCATCTCATTGGGCGCAACTTGTACGCCAATGGCAATTCTCCCATAGTCTGAACCATTATTCCGATAGTGAAATAAACTAATATTCCAATTAGGACTCATAGAATTTAGAAAATCAACAAGAGCTCCTGGGCGCTCAGGAAATTCGAAGCGATATAACAATTCATTATTGGCTAAGGAAGACCGACCTCCTACCATATGGCGCAGATGCATTTTAGCTAATTCATCATCTGTAAGATCGATAGTTTTAAAACCATTTTCCTCGAAAGTTGCGACAATATTTTCGGCATCAACCCGATTTTGAATTTGCACTCCGACAAAAATATGAGCCTGTTTTTTCTCGGCAATGCGATAGTTAAACTCACTTAAATTATGTTTACCAATACAACTACAAAATTTACGGAAACTTCCTCTCTCTTCAGGAATTGTCACGGCAAAAATAGCCTCTCTTCTTTCCCCAAATTCTGCCCTTTCTGCAACAAAACGTAGGCGATCGAAATTCATATTGGCACCACAAGCAACAGAAATAAAAGTTTGCCCTGTAACTTGCTCGCGTTCGACATAAGCCTTGGCCCCTGCGATCGCCAAGGCCCCCGCAGGTTCTAAAATAGAACGAGTATCTTCAAACACATCTTTGATCGCGGCGCAGGTATCATCTGTCGAAACGAGAATAATCTCATCAACATATTTCTGACAAAGCCGAAAAGTCTCTGCTCCCACATGCTTGACTGCCACCCCATCAGCAAACAAGCCCACCTGGGGTAATTTTACCCTCTCTCCTTTTTGCAAAGATTGAGACATGGCATCAGAATCTACAGGCTCAACCCCAATAATTTTAATTTCTGGGCGTAATCTTTTGATATATGCCGCAACTCCTGAAATCAAGCCGCCACCACCGATCGCCAGAAAAATCGCATCAATCGGTTTTTGATATTGCCTTAAAATCTCCATGCCAATGGTTCCTTGTCCTGCGATTACATCAGGATCATCAAAGGGATGGATAAAAGTTAAGTTTTTCTCTTCTGCTAGCTGACGTGCATGGGCACAAGCATCATCATAACTATTTCCGTGCAAAACTACTTGTCCCCCACCAGTCGCTACAGCATTCACTTTCATTGTGGGTGTAGTTACTGGCATCACAATAATCGCTGTGGTGCCTAATTTCTGGGCTGCGAGGGCGACTCCTTGAGCATGATTTCCTGCGGAGGCTGCGATTACTCCTTGTTTGAGAAGATCAGGAGATAGTTGCGCCATTTTATTGTAGGCTCCTCTAAGTTTAAAGGAGAATACCGATTGGAGATCTTCGCGCTTGAGAAAAAGTTTATTGTTTAATCTAGTTGATAGGTTGGGAGCATATTCTAGAGGGGATTCTTGAGCGACGTCGTAGACACGAGCATTGAGTATCCTCTCTAAATAGTCGGGTTTCATTGATAATATGGGGATTGCGATCGGCGATGGACTGTATATGACACTACGTTAATAGTCTCATACTTAAGGGAGTAAGATACTGCAACTTTCCTACATTTAATGTTATTTGCTTGGAGGTTATACTTTTGAGTATGAGAGAATTCCATTATTGTATTTATTTAAGTTGCTATTGAGCATTGAAAACTACTCGGTATTTTTATTCAGTCAGAAGTCGTCCAGATCGATTATTTATCAAGGATAAATGAATCATTTATGTGATGGAAAATTGTGAGAAAACACAAATTCAATCGGACGGTAGAATCAAAATGTGGGGAAGAATTATGGAATTTGAAGGCAGATATCTTCGCGTAGTTTTACTTCCAGATCGGCAAACAGTTCACAATGCATTTTTTGATCGAAGTCTTAAGCCATGAAACTTAAATATTTCAAAGACACTGACATCTTATATCTTGAGTTTAAGAACTCCAATATTGTTGAAACTAGAGATCTCGACGAGAATACACTTTTGGAACTCGATGATCATGGTGACATTTGTGCAATCACTTTAGAACATGCCAGTAAGAGAACTGATATTAATAACTTTTCTACTGAAGGAATTGCAGCTTAAGCTTTGCAAAGTTCATAATAAGACCGCAGAATATTAATTTAGGATAATCATTCACAGTTTGGAAAGACAATAAATTTGTGTAGTTATGACTGCTAAAGTGCCATCAGCTAAAAGTATTGATAAACTCTACGACGAAGATTATTATCTTTGGTTGAAAAATACTGCTCAACTGATACGAGAAAAGAGATTTGCGGAGGTTGATGCGGTAAATTTAGTTGAAGAAATTGAGGATATGGGGAGAAGTGAAAAAAGAGCTTTAGAAAGTAATTTGGTGGTTTTGATTTTACATCTGCTCAAATATAAGTATCAACCAGCTAAACGTAGTAATAGTTGGAAAGCTAGCATCAGAGAACATCGCCGAAGATTGAGGAAAGCTTTTGAGGATAGTCCAAGTCTTAAAGGATATTGTGAGAAGGTTTTTGCCGAATGTTATGAAGATGCCAGAAAACAAGCTAGTGATGAGACAGAATTATCTCTTGATATTTTTCCGGTAGCATCTCCTTTTACTGTTTCGCAGGTTCTTGATGAGGAATATCTGATTGACTGACAATAGGCTTATTAATTTCAATTGTTTTTTTAGGTGAAGCAAAAGCATTATTCTATCTATTTTAATGGAGTAAATTAATTCGATTCTTCAACCGTTATAATCAAGCCCTAATTTCAATTATCTCTGATACGATTTACCCTCCTTTAATTAGCGATCTCGCTAAGCTGGAACTAAACGATTATTTCTTTGATAGCGATCGCTGACTTTCAGGTCTATCTGCCAAGAGGAAACTGAACAATCATGATTTAAAATAGCGATCTCGTAGTCCTTTGTTTAGTGTGATCGCAAGTAGAAAAAAATTTGTGTAAAAATAAGTCATAGACAAGCTACGAAGATCCTCTGCCAAAATCAATAACCCAGAGCAAATTATTATGTCAACTTTAGAAATGGCAATTCAAAAAATCCGACAATTAACCCCTGAACAACGTAATAAAGTTATCAAATTTATTGAAGTTATAGAATTGCAATCTAATTACCAACAAAAAAATACTAATTCTGAAATCAACACCCACCAAGACCAAGACTTTTTTTCGCTTGCTGGAATTTGGGAAAATAAAAACATTACGATCGAGTCCCTGCGTGAAGAAGCATGGAATAGAGAAAAATAATGATTTTATGCGACACTAATATTCTTATCGAGTTTTACAAGAATAATCCAAAAGTCATCAAAGAATTACGGCAAATCGGCATTAACCAACTAGCCATCAGTATTGTTACTCAAGCTGAACTATATTACGGTGCAATCAACAAAACCGAACTCACTCGTATTCAGAAGCATCTTAACTTAATCCATAATTTTTATATTGATCAAGAAATTTCAGCTCAGTTTATTCAGCTAATGACACGCTACTCTCTTAGCCATAAACTCACTATTCCAGATGCGCTTATTGCCGCTACCGTTTTAGTAAATAACATTAGTCTCTATACACTTAACATCAAAGATTTTATTTTCATTGAAGGACTCAATTTATATAGTCCTCAGTCATAAACTACTATTTATGCGAGCGTGATCGCTAATTTGTTCGCGGAGAAGAAACCAAAGAATAATGATTTAGAACCAATTGAAAAATGTCATTATAACAGCGATCGCAAAGGAGACAAATTAACTAACTTGCAGGGAAAATCAAAGCTTTTTTGTTAGTATAAAGGGATTTTACAATGTAGGGATAATCTGTGACGAATAATGATGTATTACGCCGTCTTCGCTATATCTTGGATCTGACCGATTCAATGATGATTGCGGTATTTAGGCAAGCAGATCTAGAAGTTGATCGAGAACAAATCAGTAATTGGCTCAAGAGAGATGATGATCCTGATTACCAGAATTGTAATGACAAACAACTGGCTATGTTTCTTAATGGTCTGATAAACCATAAGCGTGGCAAAAAAGAAGGTGAGCAGCCCAAGCCTGAAACAAGGCTGACGAACAATATTGTCTTGAAAAAGCTGAAGATTGCTTTTAATTTAAAAAGCGAGGATATGCTAGAGATTATTGATTATGCTGGTCTGGCCTTGAGCAAACATGAATTAAGTGCGTTTTTTAGAAAACCTGATCACAAGCATTATCGTGAATGCAAAGACCAAGTTTTGCGCAACTTTCTTCAAGGCTTACAAGCGAAGTATCGCCAAGGACTCAACAATAAAAGCTTTACTTAGAGCTAAATGAATTAAATAAGTTGCTTTTCTTTAATATATGATCCCACAGTACTTGTCTTTAGCTGAGCTCAGAGCATCTTGCTTTCGGCGCGATCGTGAGTAAAACTATGGGGTCAAAAATATGAAAAATTTTGTGTAAAAATTACAAGTAATCCAATTAGCTTGAGATGCAATACTAATCGCATAAGCCAATTTCAACACCAAAATGAAAATTGATAACGCTCATAACTTGGAGAAACTCAAATTGCCATGCTAGGAAATTTTCAGCAAAGTCAACTGCGGATTGAATTAGAAGCCAAGCAGAGTACGATTCGAGACAGCTTAATAAATACTAAGCAATTGGAGCAATGGATTTGGCCTCAAACTTTGTCGGCTAATTTGCCAGAAACATTATCGGCAGGATTAAAATTTACTAGTAAATTAGCTTTTCTAGAGATTGAATATTTAGTAAAAGTGGCAGATGATAATTGTTTACGATTAATCTTGAGCAACGGAATTGATGGTTACCAAGAATGGTGTTGGGGTGACGGTTGGATGCAGTCTCGTTTGGAAGGTATTACTCTTTTGCCATTAGAGTTGGGTCAGACTTATAACTTAATGAGGCTTCGCCAACATATAGAGATGAGGCAGAACAATAAGGAGTGAACTCATCATAATTTCAGAGTAACTCCCAAAAGATAACACTGCAAATATGATGGTTAATTATGAAGTCACTATAACCGAACCGATTGCAGCAATTCCAAATTCGAAAGTAACAGGGGATACAGAACTAGGCTTACGGTAGCGCAGCAAGATAGAAAAAAGTCAGAAATCAAGAGTGATCTAATTTATGGAAGTCAAAGCGCTTAGTTTCACAGTGCTTTTAGGATATATAGAGACAGTCATCGAGACATTGGTGGATCCGCGCCAACAAAGCAATGCGACCCGCTATACTTTAAAAGATTTGG
>NZ_ALVZ01000188.1 GCF_000332055.1 Xenococcus sp. PCC 7305
TTTAACGGGGCTTCGCCCTTGAAGGCAGAGGGCAGAGGGCAGCGGTGAGACCCCGCGCCGCCGTCAGGCGCAAGGGAACGCTCACCAAGAGAGAGGGCAGAAGGATAAATCTACTTCTAACTTATCCCTTTAGGTTGAATTCCTCCACTTCTTTAAGTGGAACAGGGCATACTAGTGAGTCTAATTCTCCCACTATGCCAGTTACCTTCTGCCTTCTGCCTTCATTCTTCTGCCTTCGGTTTAACAAGACAAAAAAATACCCTATTAAAGTTTATTCAATAGGGAAAGTTCTATGATTCTTATAAGTAGCTTTGATTCTCGATATAAGCTTTTTAATAAGCAAGAGTTTCGAGGGTTTCTTTCAAATAACGACGTACCACAAAATCTAAATCACTTTGCTCACTAATTCCCTGTTCTTTTTGCCAACGTTTAAATCCAGAACTTTTTGCGATCGCAGACCGTAGATTAGACCAGATTTCCAAATCTTGGTTTTCTTGCTCTACGGTGAAAGTAGTTGAGTTTGTCATTATATAATTCACTGCCTAGTAACATCGTTATCCTCTAGGGTAACTCAATTATAGAAATCAAGTTGTAAGACTGATCACAGTTTAGTTGTAAGAGTAATCACAATATTAAGGTGCTAAAAATATTCAATTCACTCAATCTTCCTCTCCACAGGCCAACTCAATATTTTCTTTCCGCAAGTATTTGAGGGCAGTTTGCACCACCAGATTCTGGATTTGCTCAAAATTTGTATTGGTTGGAATATACCAAAAATTCAATTCATAAATAATTCCTAAAGAATCCGTGCCCGCGCAAAGAACCTCTGGAGTGGGTTCGGCCAGAAGACTTTGGGAATTTTGGGCGATCGCGGTTGAGAGTGCCTGCTCAAAAGCCTCAATTGCCATTTCTGGGGGCGTATCTTGAGTGAGGGTGAAGGGAATTGTCGCCCGAGTAATCGTCTGGGGCCGCATGTAATTAATCACTGTCTTATCATTAATTACACTATTGGGAATCAAAATCGTATTACCCGATAAAGTTTCAATATGAGTCGCTCGCCAAGTAATATCTGCAACATAACCTTTAACCCCTTCATCAAGAATTTCAATATAATCTCCAACCTGAAAAGTACGTTCCAAATTAATTGCTAGACCGGAAAAAATATTGGAAATATTAATCTGAATTGCCAGACCAATAATAGTTAAGGCTAAGCCCGAAGTCGCCAACAAACTAGTTAATGGTTGGTTAAAGACATAGGCAATCACACAGAAAAAAGTTAGTAAATAAACAACCATCAGCACCATACGATGCACTAAGGTGGGAACAGCCTGTCCAGTTTTTTGCTCTAAAGGTTTCCAAAAGAATAACTCCAAAGCTTCGCCAAAGAAATAGGCTGGAACAATCCACCATAAAGTATCGAAAATCAAAATTATAAATTCGGTGTATTCCCTTATTATTAGTTTTTCTAGAGATTTAACCAGAATTATTTCCGTCGCAAATAGCAATATTAGGCTAGAAACAAGTTTTAAGCCCCAAATTTGCAATTCTGATAATTTAATCCTCTGAGAGTTTTTTTTAAAACTCAGAAAATAGATAATTACAGCAGCTAAAATCCATAAATAAATTGCACTGGAACGGCCGATTTTCCTCCGGAAATTAAGTTGCTCTTGGGAGATGACAATAGCTAAATTAAAACGAGAAAACTGGGCATCTATGCCTTGATTAGTCAATACTATGGGATTTCCTAGAGTCTCTTGCTCAGTGGAATCTTGAAAAAAAGTTGCTCGCTCAATTTGCCAGCCTGTGTCAGAACTGAGAACTTGATCATTTTGTAGGAGTTCTACCAAAGATTGATCGGCATTAGGCCCCAATCCCAAAGAATCAATCACATAAAGAAGATGGTTTTGTCCAATTTGCTGGTTAATAAAATTAATCCCGAGAATATGTTCGCCAAAATTGCGATCGGACTCCAGAAAATTGAGGTTAAAAGTCCCACTGACCTGATACAAATCGTAGGCTACATTATTTTTCACTACTTTTGTAGTAGGTTTACCAAGATCGATTTCGCCGACTGCATTGAGAAACTGAATATCTGCAATAGGTATAGTATTTTGGGTGTTTTCCGGAGTACGATAACGAAACCACAGGTCAAAGTCCAACTGAAAGGTTTTTTGCTCTAGATCAAGATTTGAAATATGACGAGGGCGAACCCCGGTATAAACGACATTAGTTCGGTTGAGAAATTGCTCCCCAAATTGAACAATCGTCCCTTCTGTCAAATCTGTTGCGGTTTCCTCTTGGGATTTGGTCACAGCTAGGGGGGTCAACTGTTCTAAAGCTGAAACTAGTTGGTTATTCACCGTGACACTGATCGCCACATTCTGAGCACTGTCACCCTCCGCATCAAAGTAAATTGCTCCATTAATCCCTGGGACCGAAGTTTCTAAGGAGTTCATCAAGGTAATCTGATTACGAACCTTGCGCCGTTCTTGGGCCAAGAGGTTGGGGTTTCCTGTAACTTCTGCTCGTTCTAGGGCGGCGATCGCTACCTTGGCTGAATTGTAAAAGGTTGCTGCTACCCAACCGGGTTCTTGATTGTATTTTTTAAGGTAGCGGTTTTTAAATTTCTGAGCTCGTTCTCCTAAAACATCAAAAATAATTTGGGAAATTGAATAAATCCCATTGGTAAAATATCCTGGTTGCGCCTGCTCTTCGGGATAGTTGGCAAAACGCTGGACAAAGGTTCCTGAGCTGAGAGTGTCTCCTCCAATTATGGGATAGGATAATCCCTGGCGTTTGATGGCAGTGATAATTTGTTCGGCAGGATCTTCAATCACTAGCACCACGATCGCTCCAACTTCTTCAGGCTTGGCATCTGCCAATTCTGCCACTAGATTTTCGATATTTTGCTTGAGCTCAGTATTATTCGCTGCGGCTATATTCCACTGATTTTGGATTGTAACTTGATGTTCGGCGGCTCCTTGGATAAAGGCTTGCTTGACGGAATTACTATAATCTTCCTCCGCATCATAAACCAGAGATACTTGGGAATAACCCAGAACTTCCTGAAGATAAAATGCCAAGAAATCCATTTGCGATGAGCCATTGACCAGAGTCCGAAAATACCAATTATTTCCTTTGGTAACTTCATCAGCTGTGGCTCCCCCGGTAATGGCAGGAACGCCAAATTCCTGGTAAACTTCTCCCGCTGCGATCGAAGAACTGCTGTAGTAATGACCTAAAACCACCAGTGCATTACTCTCCTGGGCAATTTCCTCGGCAACCTCCCGAGCTTGTTCGGGATTATTGCCATCATTAAAGAGTTCAAGTTTCAGCTTTTTGCCATTGATGCCACCTTTTTGGTTGACTTCTGCAATATATTCTTCAACTCCTTTGATTGCTTGATCAACTCCAATATCGATCGGCTGATCTATCCCCACAGAGACCGCAATAATCAAAGGCTCTTCTGAAAACAACCAACTCTTCAAGAATAAAGCTAGAACCAGAGAGAGCAAAAAAAGAATTATGGCCAGAACTCGGCGGGATTTGAACCTAAAGGGTCTATTCATCAGTTTGGGAATATAACTTCTAACTTCTACCTTGACGCGCTAGCTAATTCTTTAGAGCTGCCTTCTGCCTTCTGCCTTCTCTCTTGGTGCGCGTTCCCTAGCGCCTTGCAAAGGCGCGGGGTCGCACCGCTGCCTTCTGCCTTCGTTTGACAAAGTTGCACGATTAAGTTCTAGATATACTAGCAGGGCATTAATATCCGCTGGATTAACGCCTCCAATGCGAGAAGCTTGGCCCACCGTTAGAGGACGAACTTTATTCAGCTTTTCTCGTGCTTCCATCGATAGAGTTTCCAGGGTCATATAATCGATCGCAGAAGGTAGTTTACGATTCGCATGGCGAGCAACCTGTTCAATTTGATTTTCTTGGCGCTTGATATATCCAGAATATTTAATATCGATTTCTGCTCCTTCAGTTTCTGGGGTTGCTAGTTCAGGGTTATGCAAATTATGCTCAGCTAAGTCGGGATAATGAAATCCTGGACGGCGCAATAAATCCGCAAGGGTAATTGAACCTTTGATTTTCTGTCCTGTGGCTGAGGCGATCGCGATGCCCTCGGTAGCTTGCTCTTTGATCCTGGTACTATGAAGACGTTCTTTTTCGGCAATGATCTTTGCTTGTTTATCAGTATATAACTGCCAGCGGCGATCGCAGATCAAACCAATTTCCCGACCCTGGGGAGTCAAACGGCGATCGGCATTATCCGAACGCAACACCAAACGATATTCCGAGCGACTAGTTAGCATTCGATAGGGTTCCCGCAAATCCTTAGTGCAAAGATCATCAATTAGAGTCCCCAGGTAACTTCCTTCTCGGGGAAAAATTAACATTTCCTGCTTACTGGCAAGTCTTGCGGCATTGATACCCGCAACAATTCCCTGGGCTGCTGCCTCTTCATATCCTGTGGTGCCATTTATCTGTCCTGCGGCAAATAAACCCTCAATTTTCTTAGTCATCAGAGTGGGATAACATTGGGTTGCGGGCAGATAATCATATTCAACGGCATAGGCAGGACGAAGCATGACACAGTTTTCCAGGCCAGGGAGAGTTCGTAACATTGCCAGTTGTAGGTTTTCTGGCAAACCTGTAGAGAAGCCTTGAATATAGAGCTCGGGAATATCTCTGCCTTCGGGCTCAATAAAAATTTGATGACTAGTTTTATCAGCAAAGCGGACAATCTTATCCTCGATGCTTGGGCAATAGCGCGGGCCTTTAGCATCTACCCAGCCACCATAAACAGGTGATAAATGGAGATTATCCCGAATAATTTTATGGGTTTCCGCCGTTGTGCGAGTCAGATAGCAGTTCATCTGCTCCCTTTCCTGCCAAACTTCAGGGTCAAAACTAAACCAGCGAACTTCTTGGTCTGGAAGTTGCAATTCCATTTGAGCGTAATCAACCGAGCGCTTGTCCACTCTTGCGGGAGTTCCCGTTTTCAATCTGCCTGTTTCAAAGCCAAGGCGAGCTAAAGTTTCGGTTAAACCAACTGCAGCAAATTCTCCTGCTCGACCTGCCTCCATGGATTTATTGCCCACCCAAATTTTTCCGCCGAGAAAAGTTCCCGTGGTGAGCACTACAGCTTTAGCCCCAAAGGCTGTGCCAAAATAAGTTGTGACACCGATAATTTCTTCATTCTTGCCCAAAACCAAATCCGTCACCATAGCTTCACGGATACTGAGATTCTCTTGGTTTTCGACAATTTCTTTCATCACCGCAGCATATTCACGCTTATCGGTCTGGGCTCTTAAGGCCCATACAGCAGGACCTCTAGAAGAATTTAAGACCCTTTTTTGTAGATAGGTGCGATCTGCCATTTTGCCTAGTTCTCCCCCCAAGGCATCTACTTCATGGGTGAGTTGGGATTTTGCCGGGCCCCCAACGGCAGGATTGCAGGGTTGCCAGGCAATTTTATCCAGATTAAGAGTAAGCATCAGAGTTCGACAACCTAGTCTTGCAGCGGCTAAAGCAGCTTCACATCCTGCATGACCTGCACCAACTACAATGACATCAAAACTATCTTGAAATTCTACTGGATAAGATACTGTCATAGGGATAGATTAAACCAACTTATTAAATGAGGAAGGTGAAATATTGTAAGCCTTCTAGAATGCCACCAGCAGAAGCTTCTCGCGCCTGGTATAGAGATGGTCTTTGATTTTCTTGATACCATTGCCGCAATTCAGGTTTGGCATTCCCTACAATGATACCGTTCTCTTCGCCACTCAATAAATCAATATCACTGATCGAATCCCCACAAGTCACCGTCCTCAAAGTTGCTAGCTGCCATTTGCTTTGGAGAAATTTTACGGCTAAACCTTGATCAGCATTGGGGGGAAATAAATCTAAATCTTGATCGGCATGATAAAAAAATTTAATCTCGAACCCTGCTTCGGCAAGAAAAATTTTTAATTGATTGATGATGGTTTCTGCTATGGGATGGGATAGATAATAGCTAATTTTAAAAGGGTTTTGTTCAGATTGGGGTTGGGGTTGCAGTTGGGGAAATTTATTGGCGATCGCGAGTATTTGTTCTCGATGCCAACCCTGGGCGAGGATATCTGACCATTCGCGATCGCATTTGGCTTGTTCTGGATCAAAATACATTTGGGTGCCCAAGGAAGTAATTAGGGCATCAGGTTTCAACAAAGATTTTGCCTGAGCTATTATTTGATAAGAGAAAAATGACCTTCTTGTTGTATAAACAATTTTTGTTTGATATCTTTGGCGATGTTCCTCTAACTGTTTATTAAGCTTTTGAAGGGCAAAATCATCTCCTAGCAAAGTATCATCCAAATCTGTAACAAATAAAAATGGCTTCATTATTACCTATCTTTGATTGCACAACCCAAGCCCAAAATAACAGTATTTATTCAAGTTGGCATCATCATTGAATTAGATATTAGGTTTAAGCGATCGCTATTTTCTCTTTGTTTACTGCTCTTTTGCTGAATTTTTAATCAACTTTTTGATAGTATCGCGATCGAGTTGATTTATTTCCTCCCTCATTTCGCGAATATTATGGCAATCTTCTGGATGTTTCCTAAACTTAAAAAGTTTTTTCCCAGTTATCTAGTTAACCATCAAACTAACGATCCTCAAGCATCCTTGCCTCATTGGCTTCAAGGTCTTACTTTGGGAGCCGTAACTATCGCCTCAATAGTTCTCCCCTTCAATAAGCAAACATTGGCGCAAACATTATATTTTCTCTACCCTCCAATCAAAGAACCTTTGCGTGTTGAGTCTCTAGATATTTTTGCCCGAGAAGGTGAAATTAATCGGAATTTAGGTTTTTTTCTCGACTTAGCTCGAACAAATGAAGAAGCACAACTCAAATTTCGTGAAGCTCTAAATACTCCAGCAGCATTAGAACCCCTTCTAGTCTCGCGCTTTTTTAACAGTAACTTAGGAGAAGAGATTCTCACTCGGGTGGGTGATACTATCCAAATTGAAGGTGGTCGGAATGGCAAATATGCTCTTAGAGGCGCATTGGTAGCCGCCGCTTTCGATGATGAAGGATTGAGTCTCATCAATTTTTTTCGCAAATTACCAACCAATATTCAGTTTGATTTGCAAAAAATTCTCGAAATTTCCCAATCAACCGAAAAAGCAGTAGCAGCGACAAAACTTTTCAGTGAAGTGGTGATCCCCCAATTGTCCGCAGCCGAAGCAGCAGCAGCGGAGCCGGTAAATTTTGCTGACCTTCGGGACTTAAGAGAAAGAGGAGGTCATAGCGTGAAGGAGCGAAAATGGACACTCACCGATAAAAGTCGAGAGCGTAGTTTTCATGTCGATCTTTATCAGCCAGCGCGATCGCAAAGAGACAATACTCCAGTGCTAATAATCTCTCATGGATTGGGTTCGACAACAGAAGAATTTGCCCCTATCGCTCAACATCTTGCTTCCTACGGTTTTGTTGTGGCAGTACCTCAACATATTGGCAGCGACTCCGAACAAAAGGATGCTTTGTTCAGTGGCTTATCACGAGAAGTTTTTCTCACCTCAGAATTTATTGATCGCCCATTAGATATTAGTTATGTGATCGATGAACTGGAACGCCGCAATCTAGAAGAATTTGACGGCAAACTAGTTTTAGATAAGGTTGGGGTTTTCGGCCACTCTTTTGGTGGTTATACCGCCCTAGCCATTGCAGGTGCAACAATTGATTTTGACCATCTAGAACGCGAATGCACTATTGGCGAGGGTCGACTGAATACCGCCTTGCTGTTGCAATGTCAAGCTTTAGATCTCGAACGTCAGGAATATAATTTTCGTGATGAGCGTGTTGTTGCCGTTTTGGGTCATAATCCCGTTAATAGAACTATATTTGGCCCCCAAGGATTAAGCTCTATTCAAATCCCGATTCTTCTGGGGGCAGGCAGTTATGATCCTGCCACTCCTTTTGTTTACGAGCAATTGGATTCTTTTACCTGGCTTACTAGTGCTAATAAATATCTTATGTTGCAGGAAGGTCAGACTCATATTGACCTTTCAACCATTGATGGTGGTATGAGCGAAGTAATTGATTCGGTTGAAGAGATAGTTTTGCCGGAGACACAATTGCTACAAGATTATAGCCATGCTACTGTGCTTGCTTTTGCAGAAGTTTATGTCGTCAACGATCCAGATTATCTTCCTTATATACAATCTTCTTATCTGAACTATCTCAGTCAAGGGCAAAAGTTTAAAACCTATCTAATTAGCGAGGATTCCTCGGAGAAGTTAGTTGATGAGATTGCCAAGTCTAAGTTTGAAGACTAGATAAATTAAAGTTTTTCTTGTGTTGGGAAAATGCTTTAGCAATGAATGATAAAGCCCTCTCGATGATGAAAATCAGCAATTGCTTCTGGATGAGCTAATGCCCAATAGGAAAGTTCTCCGTTGTTAGATTCTATGACAGCAGTAATTGCGATGTCTAAATTTTTATCCAACTCAACAATTAAATCTAAATTAATTTCTAGATTAATAGTTAGGGATTTTGTTTGTTTTTTTAGCCTAAAGGGTAAAGCATCAAAGGCTTTTTCTTCTGTCATTCCCTGACGATATCCACTAAAACGATAAACATTCCAATCCCCAGTGGTCGCAAGATTGAACTCCCAATATTGAGAAGAGTTTGCGGTGCCGATAAAAAATTCCCAGCAAGTTGTTTGCCATAATTCATCTTTACGAGTAGGAATCTCATCTGATACAGGAATAACGATTTGAGATAGATCCCCTTGCAGTAAATAATCAAGTTTGAGTTTGTTGTCTGCTCTAAGAATATTGCCTGAAATATTTATTGTGGGGTTGGAATCAGATAACTCAAAAGGCTTTAAAGTAAATTTGCGATCGCTGTTCATTTTAGGATAAAACTTCAATGCATTTAGTTAATTAATCATAGAGTAATCTCAATTTTTAACTATTTTATTAATTACTGTGACACTTCAATCATGTTGTTTGTGAGACTTTAAATTTAGCTTTTATTTTTGGGAACCATTTTAAAAGACAAGCCTGATCTTTTTATATTTTAACCAGTAATTATAATGTTATTAGCTCCTGAAATCGACAAATTAGATTTTAATCAAAATCGTCTTGCAAAAGTCACAACGCTAGAAAGTCTTACCTCTTCAAAAACGTTAGTCATTATCGACTCCAATGTTGCGAATCCCCAACAACTAGCAGCAGGAGTAGTTTTCGGGGCAGCAGTTAGAATTCTTAATCGCGATCGCGATCGCATTAGTCAGATAACCGAGATTTTACGAGAATATCCCAATCTAGAAACGCTGCATCTAGTTAGTCATGGTTCGCCTGGTTGTCTTCACTTGGGCAATAGTAAATTAAATCTTGATACTTTGCCTTTATACGCAGCAAAGATCAAAAGTTGGTTCTCCGTTTCCCAAACTCCCCATTTCCCAAACTCCCCATCTCCCCGTCTTCTCCTCTACGGTTGCAATGTCGCGCAAGGTAATGTCGGCAGAGAATTTATCAGTAAGTTACAACAGTTAACCAATGCCCAGATTCAAGCTTCGAGTACCAAGGTAGGGAATAGTGAGCTAGGAGGTAATTGGCAATTAGATATTGCGATCGCGGAAAGTGATTCCTTAAGGCCTAGGTCAATAGCATTTAACTCCAAGACTCAAAAAAACTACGCTGGAATCTTTGCTGTTCCTGTTGCCAATGATGATTCAATATTTCCAGCAGCCTTTGATTTGTCTAATTTGGATGGCAGCAATGGTTTTATTCTTAAAGGAATTGATGAGGAGGATTTTTCCGGTGGATCAGTAAGTAGTGCAGGAGATTTCAATGGGGATGGACTCGCCGATCTGATTATTGGGGCTGATTATGCTGATTTTTTTCCTACCATTAAGAGTTCGGGAGAGAGCTATGTCGTATTCGGTACGAGCAATCCCAATTCTTCTATTGAACTAGATAATCTTAATGGCAGTAATGGTTTTGTCTTTCAGGGAATTAATTTGGGTGATCGTTCAGGCCAATCAGTAAGTAGCGCAAGAGATATTAATGGAGACGGTTTTGATGACATTATTGTTGGGGCATCTGGCGCTGATCCTAATGGCAACAGTGGTGCAGGAGAGAGCTATGTGATTTTTGGAACTAGTAATTCTAGCTCTTTTCTTAGATCATCTAGTCTTGATGGTAGTAATGGTTTTGTGATTAATGGAATTGATGTGGGTGATCGCTCAGGAACTTCTGTAAGTGGCATAGAAGACTTCAATGGAGATGGACTGCCTGACGTTATTATTGGTGCTCCCTTTGCTGATCCTAATAGTGATTCTAGTGGAGGAGAAAGCTATGTAGTTTTCGGAACTAGTAACCCAGGTGAATCTATCGAATTATCTGGTCTTAATGGCAGTAATGGTTTTATGCTTAATGGAGTTTCTTTCCTTGATCGTTCAGGCTTTTCGGTAAGTAGTGCAGGGGATTTTGATGGAGATGGTCTAACTGACATTGTTATTGGAGTTCCTTATGCCGATTCTAACGGCAGTGATGCAGGAGAAATCTATGTGGTTTTCGGGACTAGTAATCCAAGTGCTTCTATAGAAGTACATAGTCTTAATGGCAGTAATGGTTTTGTTCTTAGTGGTATTACTGCCGGTGATTTTTCAGGTTGGTCGGTAAGTAATGCAGGAGATTTCAATGGAGATGGACTGGCTGACGTTATTATTGGGGCTCCTCATAACTTTTCTTCTTTAGGAGAAAGCTACATAGTGTTTGGGAATAGTAACCCAAATGAATCTTTTGAGTTGTCCAGTCTTGATGGCAGCAATGGTTTTATCCTTAGGGGGATTTCTATCGGTGATTATCCAGGTTCTTCTGTCAGTAATGCAGGTGATATTAATAGAGATGGTTTTGATGACGTTATTATTGGCGCACCGAGTGCTGATTCTAATGGAAATAGTAATGCAGGGGAAAGCTATGTAGTTTTTGGGACTGATAATCCAAGTTCTCCCATTGAGTTGTCCAATCTCGATGGTAGCAATGGTTTTATAATTAATGGTGTGGCTTCGTTTGATCGTTCAGGCTCTTCAGTAAGTAATGCAGGAGATGTAAATGGAGATGGTATCGCTGACGTTATTATTGGAGCCAGGAGTGCTGATCGTAATGGCATTAATGGATTAGGAGAAAGTTATGTCGTGTTCGGCAGAGATTTTAATACCGATAAAGATACAGCATTTACGACTAGTAGCGTATTCGCCAACGACACCGACGCTGATGGGGATCTGCTGTCCATTACTACCATTGATACCACAGGAGCTTTAGGAATAGTTACAAATAATGGCGATGGAACCTTTGATTATGATCCTAATGACCGATTTGAATTTCTCAACTCAGGAGAAACTGCTACCGATACTTTTACCTATACTGTAAGCGATGGAATTGATACCGACACAGCCACTGTAACCATTACCATTACTGGTGTGGAGTATCCTAGTAATAGTCCTGTTGCCAATAACGATTCGATACTGTTTCCTTCTGCATTTGAATTATCAAGTCTTAATGGCAGCAATGGTTTTGTCCTTAATGGAATCGATGAAGGTGATGGCTCAGGAGAATCAGTAAGTAGTGCAGGAGATGTTAATGGAGATGGTCTCGCTGACGTTATTATTGGAGCAAGATTCGCTGACCCTAATGGCAATAGTTCTGGAGAAAGCTATGTGGTATTTGGGACTAATGACATAAATGACTTGATTAATTTATCAAGTCTTAATGGCAGTAATGGTTTTGTTATTAATGGCATTGATGGGGTTGATTTTTCAGGTCGTCCGGTAAGTAGTGCGGGAGATGTTAATGGAGATGGTCTCGCTGACGTCATTATTGGAGCAAGATGGGCTAAACCTAATGGCAATCGTTCCGGAGAGAGCTACGTGGTTTTCGGGACTAGTAATCCCACCTGAGTTCGACAAGATGAAACCAAGACCATACGCGATCGCTAAAAAATAAATTGCGCTCAGCAAAGCTTGGCGCTTTGTGCGTCATGAGATTTAAAATGGATTAGGCTCTATCTTCTAGCTGCTGAATCAGGGTTAAAAAACAGTAGGAGGGAGAGCCGATAAAGCTTTGGGCTCTAGATCAAGAGAAGGTTTCTGCGGGAAATAAGAGTAAGCTACTAATCCAGCCAGAAGATTCACCAGAAAATTCCAGATACTCCTGTGTCTTGAATGCTCTATTTGAGAAATATTTTTGAGTTGGTCATTGACTGTTTCAATTAAAGCTCTCTT
>NZ_ALVZ01000189.1 GCF_000332055.1 Xenococcus sp. PCC 7305
GTGTTTGGCAGTGGAGATGGAGGGACATTAAGCGTCAATGCGGAGCGAGTAGAATTAATTGGCGGTTCGCGAGTCGCTGGTTCGAGTGGTCTTTTTGCGCCGATTGTGCCAGGAGCAACCGGTGATGGGGGAGATATTAATCTGGCGGCCGATAGCTTGTTAGTAGCAGGTGGGGCTCAGGCTTTTACGTTAACAGTAAGTGGTAGTACAGCAGGGGATTTTAATATTGCAGCACAAGATATTGAACTCAACGCAACTTCTCCCAATGGGACCCCTAGTGGTTTGTTTAGTAATACTTTTGCCAATGGCGATGGAGGAAATGTCAATATTGACACTGGTAGTTTGGCTCTAATAGATGGGGCAGAGATTGGTTCTACAGTAAGTGGAACTGGAAGAGCAGGAAATATAAAAATCAAAGCTAATTCGATAGTATTGACTAATCCTGCCCCCTTGGAAAGACCGAGTTCAATTGCTGCGTCTGTTCGACAAGGAGCAACAGGAGTTGGTGGGGATATCACGATTGAGACTGATAGCTTGAGCCTGAATGATGGAACTCAGATTAACTCTCTTGTCTTGGGTACTGGGGATGGCGGAAATGTCTCTATTACTGCTAGTGAAATTAATCTGAATGGATATTCTGCGATCGCGAATCGACCCAGTGGGGTCTTTACCGTAGTTAATCCAGGAGTTATGGGTAATAGTGGGAATGTGGCGGTGACCACTGATAATTTAACAGTATCTGATGGAGCGCAAATTTCGGTTGCTACTGGGGGCTTCGGTTCGGCTGGAAATCTTCAAGTGACAGCATCAGAATCAATAGAATTGACAGGTAATTTGATCGCTGAAGGGGGTGGTAGCAGTGGTCTATTCTCTAGTGCGGTTTTTGGTGATGGGAATGGGGGCAATCTGGATATTGCAACAGACCAATTAATCATTAAAGATGGTGCAACTGTTAGTGCGAGTAATTTCTTAAGTAGTAATTCTGCCGTGCCACCAGGAACTGGGATGGCTGGAAATATTAATATTAATGCTCAAACTATTGCACTCGATGGCGTGGATGCGGACACTGCTTCTAGTATCAATGCTGCAACTTTTGCTGGTGGTGGCGGCAATATTGTGCTGAACAGTCAGACAATCACTGCTACAAATGGCGCTCAAGTAACTGCCGATACTTCAGGTGCAGGCAATGGTGGATCAATTCAAGTAAATACCGATAATCTGAATCTTAGTAATAGAGCAAGCTTTAGTAGTAGTACTACTGCAACGGGGGATGGCGGAAGCATTGCGATCGCGGTACAGGAGGAATTTAACTTAAATAACCAAGCTCAAGTTTCTGCGAATAGTACCGGATTAGGTCAAGCAGGTAATATCGCGATCGCATCTGACACTTTAAAGCTTGATGAAGGTCGGATTACTGCTACTTCTACTCAGACTGGTGGTGGGGATATTGATTTAGTTACAGATTCTTTATTTTTAGATAACAATAGTTTAATTAGTACAAGTGTTCTCGATAGTACGGGGGGCGGCGGTAATATTTTGATTGAGAACAGCGGTTTTATCATTGGGGAAAATGGTAGTGCTATCAGAGCTGATGCCGTTTTTGGGGATGGAGGAAATATTCAGATTAACGCTCAGGGAATTTTCTTCGACCTAGATAGTGAAATTACTGCCAGTTCTAAGTTTGGTGTTGATGGTATCGTCGAAATTAACCTTAGTGAATCGGATGAAAAGTTGGGGACAGTATATTTTCCTGACAAATTATCTACTCCTGAAGCTATTATCGTCAGCAGTTGCCCAGTTCCAGAAAGCAATAGCTTTACCGTTACAGGATCGGGAGGATTACCAGAAAATCCCAGTTCTTATTTAAGAGGCAGAACTGTTTGGCAAGACACTAGAAGATTGACCCATGATCAAATCAAGGGGGGAGAGATTCAGGCAGAAACCACCAGTTCCAAGCCAGGTCAGGAGCAAAAAACTGCCAAGGTAAAGCCTATTGTTGAATCACAAAGTTGGATCATCAATCAAAGAGGCAAAGTCGAATTAGTAGCAGCAAACAGCCAAAGAATTTCTCCAAATATCTGGTCTCAAGATATTAATTGCGGAGACTTGTAAAGCGTGAATTCGATATTTATACTAAGTTGTGTTTTAAAGTGTACTTTTATATCTCGCGCAAAGACGTTTACCCAGCTTCGTGTTCTGGGCAAAGGCGCAAAGGGTATTAAGGATGGTTTTAAGGCGATTTCTCAAAATATTTGTACCAGGTTTTGATCAGATTTATCGATAATCTGTAAGGACGATTCGCGAATCGCCCCTACGTCAATGGTGTGTTCTTTCTCAGAAATCACCTAAGTATATGAACACAGTTTGGGATTACCTAAAACCTAACACCTAACACCTAAAACCTTTTCCCCCAACTAATCAATCAGCTCGAAAGAGTCGAAGAAGGTCGCAACTGATTTCTCGGAAATGGCATCACTATGTTGACTAACCGCCAAGATATAGAGCCGTTGTTCAACCAGTAAGAGACGATAGATAATCGTTTCGTCTTTGTTTTGCAGCTTAAATTCTCTGCCTGGATGCTTGTCAAAAGTAATGTCATCATCAGCAACTTTATTTAAATCAATCTTATTCTCAATAATATAATCACGCGATTTCTCTAATACTTCTTGACTATTGGCAACTCTTTCGGGTGTGACCTCTTCTGAGTAAGCAATTACATAACGAGAAGATGGTGGATGACTGGCAATAATATCGAAGTTAATATCTCCATTGGGCGATTCAACGACCTCAACTTCGTTAGTTAATGCTCCAGAAGGGAGCATGGCCGTAAATCCGACTGAATTAACTACAACTCGTGACCATGGTAGAGCTGCCTCATCAACAGTCAAGGAAGGTGATGTATTGGTTTCACTCTGCTGGTCAAATCTACGAATTTCTTCTTCAAACTCTCTGCGTCCTCTCTCGAAAAAGTCAGGTCGATCAAAGGGGCCTGCGATCGCCGGAACGACGGCAAGACAAGATAATGTAAGAACAGGAATACTCAGCCAAGGATATATTTTCATAATAATTCGGGCAAATAAAGTAAAATAAGAAGATAATTTGGAACTTTGAATTGGCAATTACTTTTAGATTGTCTCAAAGTCTTGGGTTATTGTTCTGTGTCACAATAATATCAAATAAAATTTTAATCTTTGCTTAAAAACTTTTAATAAAAGCATGACATCAAAATCTCACAATAATCAAGCCATGACTAGTTATGATATTGCGATCGCAGGTGGTGGGATTGTCGGTATTACGCTAGCTGCTATTTTGAAAAACTCGGGACTCAAAGTAATTATTATTGAAGCCAAGCCCTTAGCGGTTGCTGCGGCGAGAACTCAAGCCTATGCCTTTTCCTTGCTTTCGAGTCGGATTTATGAGGGAATTGGCGTATGGCAGGACATTGTTCCCCATATTGGAAAATTTAAACGCATTAGACTATCAGATAGCGATTTTTCCCAGACAGTCCAGTTTGAAACAACAGATTTGAATACTGATTATCTAGGTTATGTTGCTCAGCATAATGTTGTCTCGACCGCCTTGCAAAAATATCTTGCTGATTGCCCTAATATTGATTGGTTATGCCCTGGAGAAGTTACTAATGTTATCTATCAAGAGCAGATTGCTCAGGTATCGGTCAGGACGCAAGAGACAGAGCATTTGATCGAGGCAAAATTAGTTATTGGTGCTGATGGAGTTCGTTCCCATCTGCGTTCCTTGGCCAAGATTACGACTCGTGGCTGGAAATATTGGCAATCTTGTGTTGCTTTTACGATCAAACATACCGCAGCACAAAATGATACGGCTTTTGAGCGATTTTGGTCTACAGGGCCGATGGGAGTTTTACCTTTGCCGGGAAATCGTTGCCAAATCGTTTGGACTAATCCCCATGAGCGAGCGAAGAAGCTACAAGCCTTGAGTGAAGAAGAGTTCCTCGAAGAACTTACACATTACACCCAAGGATCTTTGGGGGATTTAACATTGATTAGCGATCGCGTTATTTTTCCTGTGCAACTAATGCAATGCGATCGCTATGTCCAATCTAGATTAGCTTTAATTGGTGATGCGGCCCATTGCTGTCATCCTGTGGGAGGACAGGGTTTAAATCTTGGGATTCGAGATGCTGCTAGTCTTGCTCAAATATTGATTGCGGCTCATGATCAAGGACAAGATATTGGTAGCTTATCAGTTCTCAAAAAATACGAAACTTGGCGTAAACAAGAAAACCTAGCTATTTTGGGATTCACTGATTTTCTGGATCGTTTCTTTTCTAATGATTGGCTGCCGATTGTAATTATTCGGCGCCTAGGTTTATGGCTAATGAGTAATCTGAGACCACTAAAAATATTTGCTTTGCAATTAATGGCAGGATTAAAAGGAAGAACCCCCAAGCTAGCTCAAAATAATTAAGATATTTTTGTTATGGGCTATAAGGAATAAGTTATCAGTTATTAGCTTTTCTTATTTCATATTTGGGTAATCCCCATGATCTGCGATTGCATCACCTAATTAATTAAGCCTTCTCACAAGAAGATTAACAATAAACTTTACAAAACAACAGTGTTTTCCCTCTTGCCATTTTTTTTCTGTGAAATATACTGGATGGACATAAACTGAAAGGTTTATTAATAATGTATTTGAAAGTCTTATTTTATTAGATATCTAAGGGTTTCAACTAAGTTAATCTTTTAGGTGTGAGGATCAGTTAAATTATGTCTAGATTATTTTGGAGGGCTTTGAAAGCTGCTCCTGTTGTTGTTGCAGGTTCTTTGCTCGTTAGCAATGCAACTATGGCTCAGACTGTTGCGAGTAATGAGTCTCCTGTTGATGGGACTTTAGAGCAGATCGATGGCTATAGCGGCTATGAGGAAACTGCGGAAGATGCGATGTCTCAGGTGACTAATGTTAACCAATTAAGAGATGTTTCTCCTGCGGATTGGGCTTATGAGGCGTTACGCAGTTTGGTAGATCGCTATGGTTGTATTGTTGGTTATCCTGATCAAACCTATAGAGGCAATCAAGCTTTAAGTCGTTATGAATTTGCTGCGGGCCTAAACGCTTGCTTAAATCAAATAGAACGTCTGATTGCTTCTTCTGAAGCTCTACTGAGAGAGGATATTGAAACAATCAATAAGCTGCTTCAAGAGTTTGAGGCCGAACTCGCGACACTCAATGGCAGAGTCGATAGCTTAGAAGGTCGGGTGGCTTTCCTAGAAGACCATCAATTTTCGACGACGACTAAGCTAAAAGGGGAAGTTATCTTCACTTTGGGTAATACTTTTGGCGACGATATTGATTCTCAATTCACCTTTAGCGATCGCGTTCGCCTAAACTTCAACACTAGTTTCACTGGAAAAGACATCTTACGGACTCGTCTCCAAGCGGGAAATACTCAAGGCTTCAAAGCTGGTATCACAGGGACAGACTCGACTCGTCTGGGTTTTGATCAAGGCGGAAATTCTAACGATATCAGGATCGACGATTTGTACTATCGCTTTCCGGTAGGAGATAAAGTAAGAGTCTGGCTGGCGGGTAATTCCATCGGAACTCACAACATCTTGAACGTTGGCAATCCTTATCTCAAAAGCACTGGTGCTGGGGCCTTATCCCGCTTCCATATTCGGAACCCTCTCATATTCCGTCCTGTACAAGGTACTGGTTTGGGTACTAATGTCAAACTAAGCGACTTGTTCACCTTTAATGCATCTTACTTAAGTACTAGTAACGATGGTGCTGATCCTTCTTTGGGTGAAGGGATCTTCAATGGTTCTTTTAGTGCTGGTGCTCAGTTAGTAGCTTCTCCGACAGATAACTTCGAGATTAATTTTGCCTATATTCGGACTTTTGAAACTGGAGATGATGTAAATATTTCTGGCAGTACGGTCAGTGGCAATGCGAAGCGACCTTTTGGTCGGGTTGACACTTCAACTAATCGTTTTGGGTTAGGCGCTAATTATCAATTTGGCGACAGAGTTGCGATCGCAGCTACCGGAGCTTATGCTGATGCCAGCGAACGAGGTGGTGACGGTAGTGCAGACATCTGGACTTGGAGTGCTAATATTGCATTTCTTGATCTAATGAAAGAAGGCAGTGTCTTAGCCGTTGCTGGCGGTTTACCTCCCAAACTAACCGATGGTGATGGTGTTACCGAAGATGAGGATTCTTCCTATATTATTGAGCTGTTTTACAAGTATCCCGTTAATAAAAACATCATTGTGACTCCTGGTGTTTATGTTGTAACTAACCCAGATCACGATGATAGTAATGATGCAGCTTATGTTGGGGTAATCAGAACTACCTTCAAGTTCTAGTTGTCCAAAATATTTCATATTGAGTTAGTCGAGATAGAGGTGTTTAGAAAAACATCTCTATTTTTTTCAGGCAAGATTGAAAACCAAAGAGGATAAAGAATTTACCTGAAGTCTAACTCTTAACAGAGTATTCGATACCTCACTAGGATGAGAACTGCTATAAGATAGAGAGCGACAATAAAACAATCAGGTTTGATCGAAATTTTTGTTTGAGGGGACAAGGCTTATCATATGGCACAAATAGAAACTAGAACCGAGCCCATGGTTATCAACATGGGGCCTCACCATCCCTCAATGCACGGCGTTTTACGCCTCATTGTCACGCTTGATGGAGAAGATGTTATCGACTGTGAACCAGTCATTGGCTATCTTCACCGAGGCATGGAGAAAATTGCAGAAAGTCGTACTAATGTAATGTACGTACCCTATGTAAGTCGTTGGGACTATGCAGCAGGGATGTTTAATGAAGCAATCACCGTTAATGCACCAGAAAAACTGGCTGGGATTGAAGTCCCCAAAAGGGCTCAATACATTCGAGTGATTATGCTGGAGTTGAACCGCATTGCTAACCATTTGCTCTGGTTGGGGCCATTTTTGGCCGATGTGGGGGCAACTACGCCCTTTTTCTACATATTTCGCGAACGAGAACTAATTTACGATCTTTGGGAGGCGGCCACAGGACAGAGATTAATCAATAACAATTATTTTCGTATTGGTGGGGTTGCCGTAGATTTACCCTATGGTTGGATTGATAAATGCGAAGACTTCTGTGATTACTTCGATCCTAAAATTGATGAATATGAGAAGTTAATCACTAATAATCCCATTTTCCGGCGTCGTGTGGAAGGAATTGGTACGATTACTCGTGATGAGGCGATTAACTGGGGTCTTTCTGGGCCAATGCTAAGGGGCTCAGGAGTGAAGTGGGATTTACGGAAAGTAGATCACTACGAATGCTACGACGATTTTGATTGGGACATCCAATGGGAAACCGTAGGGGATTGTTACGCTCGTTATCTGGTCAGAGTTAAAGAAATGCGGGAATCGGTGAAGATTCTGCGGCAGGCACTTAAAGGGATTCCTGGAGGCCCTTATGAAAATTTGGAGGCGAAAAGGCTCGAAGAAGGACGTAAGTCGCAGTGGAATGATTTTGACTATCAATATATAGCGAAAAAAGTTGCCCCCACTTTTAAAATTCCTACAGGAGAACATTATGTTCGCCTCGAAAGTGGCAAGGGAGAATTAGGTATCTTTATTGTTGGCAATGATAATGTCTTTCCTTGGCGATGGAAGATTCGTGCCCCTGATTTTAATAATTTGCAGATTTTGCCTCATTTACTTAAAGGGGTTAAGGTCGCAGATATCATGGCAATTCTCGGTAGCATCGACGTGATCATGGGATCTGTAGATCGCTAAATCAGTTAGCAGTTATCAGTCATCAGTTAATCTTCATTTGCTTTTCCCTTCCTTATCCCTCATCCCTCATCCCTCATCCCTCATCCCTTAAACATGAGTCGTTTTTCGCGAAAGATTTTAATTGCGATCGCTGTTTTTTTAGGTTTGTGGTTAATTTTTGACCTGACAGCCAAGATTGTCGCGGATTATCTTTGGTTTCAGGAATTAAATTATCTGTCCGTATTGCTTAAAAAATGGCGCACGCAGTTCTTGTTGGGGACAATTACTGCAGGAATTTCTTGCGTATTTCTGTGGGGTAATTTGTTGATCGCCAGTCGTTATCGTTGGCAATGGTTGAATGATGATGGATGGGTCAAAAGAAGTATCCCGTACCTCAGAGGGGAAGAACCTCCAGCCAATAGTTATAAAATTAAGCCCAGGCTTTTTGAAGAGTATTCAATTCCCCGCTTTCAAGTTAAGACTAAAACAGAAACCAAGTCAGTTTTTAATCTATCTTTATTGCTCCCGTTGACGGTGGTATTTAGTGTCACTCTGGCTTTTTTGGTGGTTTATTATACTAATTTTGCCCTTGTCATTTGGCAAAGAGGTTTTGGTCTTGATTGGACTTGGGATAAGTTATTGGAGACTTTTGCAACTAGTCCCCTCAAGGATTTGACGCCCTATTTATGGGTGGTAGTTTTTGTTAGTCTTATTGTATTTTTTGTTATCGCCAGAACTAACTGGTCGCTAATTTTTTTAGCAGCTTTTTTGAGCTTTGTTTTCAGTTTAATAATGGCTGGAAATTGGACATTATTTTTGCAATTTTTGCAGCCAACATTATTTTATGAAGCAGATCCTCAATTTGGTGAGGAGATCAGTTTTTATATCTTTAATTTGCCTATCTACGATTTATGTGATATCTGCTTTAATGGTCTGTTTGGCTATGGTTTAATTAGTATTTTTCTTTATTATTTATTATCGGGAAATAGTTTAGCTGAAGGTAGATTTCCTGGCTTTTCTCGCTTTCAAATTCGTCATCTCTCAATTTTGGGCGGTTTCTTGATGCTTTCTCTTTCCTGGCATCATTGGTTAAATCGCTATGACTTATTGTATTATCCCAGCGGGGTTGTTTATGGTGCAGGATTTACGACTGTCCATGTCAAATTACCTTTGGAAACTGCTTTATGTTTGGTTGCCAGCATCATTGCTGTTTGGCTATTTATCAATAGTTTTAGTGGCTATAAAAAGATCAAGGGCGCAATTAGGAAAAAACGCAAAATTCTTTTGGCTTTAATCCCTTTATTTCTTTATCTTTTTATTCTGATTGCTGGTTATACAACTAGTTCCCTGGTGCAGCGCTTCATAGTTTTGCCCAATGAATTGAATAAAGAGACAGAATATATCACGCGTAGTATCACGATGACGAGAAATGCTTTTGGTTTAGACGATATTGAAACCGAAACATTCAATCCTCAAGGAAGATTAACCGCCGCGGATATTCGCAAAAATCATTTAACTATTGAAAATATTCGTTTATGGGATACTCGTCCTATTTTGCAAACCAATCGTCAATTGCAACAGATTCGCCTCTATTATCAATTTCCCGACGCAGATATCGATCGCTATGTGTTGGAAGATGATCGAGAAAGCAATAAACAACAAGTTATTATTGCGGCTAGGGAATTAGACTATAGTGCGGTGCCAGATCGGGCGAAAACCTGGGTTAATGAACATTTGGTTTACACTCATGGTTATGGATTTACCCTCTCTCCAGTGAACCAAGTGGACAGGGCGGGATTGCCTGATTATTTTGTTAAGGATATTGGCACGGAGGAAGGAGGGCTTAATCTTTCTAGTGAGGCTATTCGCAATAGTATTCCCGTAGAAAATCCACGGATCTATTATGGGGAGCTCACTGATACCTATATTATGACCAACACTAAGTCTCGGGAATTAGATTTTCCTAGTGGTGAGGAAAATGTCTACACGGTTTATCAGGGTGCAGGAGGTATTCCCATCGGTGGTTATGGTTTGCGCTTGCTATTTGCTGAGTATCTCAAGGATTGGCAAATGCTGTTTACGCAAAATTTCACCCCGAAAACAAAATTGTTATTCCGCAGAGACATTGTCGAAAGAGTTAAATATATTGCGCCTTGGTTGCGTTACGATGACGATCCCTATTTAGTGGTTGTTGACACGGGGGATGAACCTGAAGGCGCTAAACCCAGTCATCTTTACTGGATTTTGGATGCCTATACAACTAGCGATCGCTATCCCTACTCCGATCCAGGAGAAAACAGGTTTAACTATATTCGCAACTCGGTCAAAGTTGTCATTGATGCTTATAACGGGGATGTGAATTTCTATGTGGCAGAGCTTGCTGATCCGATAGTTTTGACTTGGAGTAAGGTATTTCCCCAATTATTTAAAATTCTAGGACAAATGCCCGAAGCCTTACACAAACATATTCGTTATCCAGAGGATTTATTTAGCATTCTTTCTGAAAGGTTATTGGCTTATCATATGACTGATCCTCAGGTTTTTTATAACCGAGAAGATCAATGGGAAATTCCTCAGGAAATTTATGCTGCTGAAGCGCGTCCTGTGGCACCCTATTATTTGATAATGAGATTGCCAAGCGCCCGAGAGGAAGAATTTATCCTATTGCAAGGCTACACTCCGACTGCGCGTCCCAACTTGATTGCCTGGTTGGCAGCCCGCTCAGATGGTCAGAAATATGGCCGGCTTTTGCTTTATACTTTTCCTAAGCAAAAATTGGTTTATGGACCCAATCAAATCGAAGCTTTAATCAACCAAAATCCTGTGATTTCTCAGCAAATTTCCCTCTGGAATCGAGATGGGTCTAGTGCTATTCAGGGTAATTTGCTAGTTATTCCGATAGAACAGTCTCTTTTGTATGTAGAGCCGCTTTATCTCGAAGCAGAAGAAAATAGTGTTCCTACTTTGGCGAGGGTAATTGTTGTCTATGAGAATAAAATTGTGATGAAAGAGAGTTTAGACGCTGCGATCGCGGCTATTTTTCCAAGTTAAGAATTTCCTGTTAAGCATGAGGTGAGCCGTAATTAGAAATTCCATCTGGTCTGTTTATATGATTCGTTGTAGCGATCGCTCTCTTTATACCGGGATTTCTAACAATGTTGCTCAGCGTTTTGCTGCGCATCAATCGGGCAAATCGCAGTCAACAAAATACACGAGGTCCCGTCATCCTTTGAAATTGGTTTTCACTGCTGAAATTGGTGATAGATCGGCGGCTAGTCGGGCTGAATACTACATCAAAAAATTGCCGAAAAAGACTAAAGAGTTATTAGTTTCTGGGATGACTTCTTTGATTGAACTCGGAATTGTCGAGTCGGAATAGTAGAGATAGCGCTACGTGCAAGTCAAGAGTCAAGAGTCAAGAGTCAAGAGTCAAGAGTCATAGGCTTGAACGTTTACTAATGTCCTGACCAAATTGTGTAGTCCTATATGTGTCTTCGCCCCATACGGTGCTTAGGATTCAAGCGCAGCAAAATTACTAGATTTGATCTACTTATAAGGCGATCGCTACAATTGCTGTTGCTTGTGATCTTTTATTCCTTTGGATCTCCCGCTCTTCGGTTAAAACTTCCTTCGACGACTGAAGGTGCTTTGATTCGACGCCCCAAAATCAATAAATCTCTTTCCTGTTTGTCCATCTCTGCTACTTGGGGCAATAACCCCCAGCGAGTGAACCCATGCTTGGCAAATAATTGGACGCTGGGAATATTGTGACCAAAAACAAAAGCTAATAAACTTTTGATTCGTAGTTTAGGACATTCTGTGATCGCTTTTTTGACTAATCCATCAGCAATGCCCTGCCCTCGATAATCTTTCGCGACATAGAGACTGATCTCTGCCGTGTACTTATATGCAGGCCGCCCATAGAAATCATTGAAGCTTAACCAAGCGACGACTGGCTTTTGCGATCGCCTGGCGAATAAATTGACTATTTTGCGATCTCCCAATTTTTCAATTCCCGTCACCTCTGATTGAGCAATCTTGGGATTAATATCTACAACCCAAATAGGACGACAAGTTACATCGCGATCGTGAAACCAGGATAAACGACTCTCCACTTCAATCGGTCTAGTATCTGCTGTGGCAACGCGAGAATCAATTGTAGAATTATAAATCTCAACAATTGCTTTTAAATCTTCTTCTATTGCGGGACGAATATACATTGATTAATATTGAGTAATAATTTTTGGGAGATAATTCAGTCAGCTTCGTACCGAAAGTAACATCTATTTGAAGGAAGAAGCTATAATCGCATTATTTTCTGGCACTGAACAAAATCATATCTAATAAGTTATCTCAATAACAAATGAAACATCGCATTAGTAAGTTCTACGATACCTATGCAGATAAGTTGGTAGATTTTAGCAAGCAACATGGTGCTAAGTCCTGGATTATTTTTCTTTTTCTCTTTGCTTTTATTCTCGCAACAACTGCTCCTGGTTTTACTTTTGAGCAACCAGAATTGATAAAAACAAGTAATATCACATCGGCTCGGGTAGCTGATTGTAATCTGGATCAAGAAGTAAGAGGAGTTTGGTTGACCAATGTAGATAGTGATGTTTTATTCTCCGCCGAGAATACCACTAATGCGATCGCAGATTTGGCCGCATTAAATTTCAATACTCTTTATCCCACAGTTTGGAATTGGGGTTATACTCTATATCCTTCTCCTGTCGCCGAAAAAACCACTGGTATCGCATTAGACCCCACAGAAGGCTTGCAAGGAAGAGATGTGTTACAAGAAATAATTGATCAGGGACATCAAAAGAGTATGGCAGTGATTCCCTGGTTTGAGTTTGGCTTTATGGCTCCTGCCGATTCAGAATTGGCCAAGCTGCATCCTGAATGGTTAACCACAAGAGCAGATGGCTCAACTATTTGGCTAGAGGGCAAAGTCCATAAACGAGTTTGGCTCAACCCTTTACACCCGGAAGTCCAGAAGTTTATCACAGATTTGATTGTCGAAATTGTTGATAATTATGATGTGGACGGAATCCAGTTAGATGATCATTTTGGCTATCCTTCTGAGCTAGGTTACGACGATTATACGGTGGCTCTTTATCAGCAAGAACATGACGGGCAATCACCGCCTAAAAATGCCAAAGACCCCCAATGGATTCAGTGGCGAGCCGATAAGATAACGGATTATGTAGAAGAATTATTTCTCGCAATTAAGCAGGCTAAACCTCAAGCAATTATTTCCCTCTCTCCCAATCCTCAAGACTTTTCCCTCAGATCATTTCTCCTAGACTGGCAAACTTGGGAACGCAAAGGATTGATCGAAGAATTGATTGTGCAAATATATCGTAAGAGTATTCATAGTTTTATTAACGAAATAACCCAACCGGAAATTATTGCGGCGAAAGAACATATTCCTGTAAGCATTGGTATTTTATCAGGCTTAAAAGGTCGTAATGTCTTATTTAGTAGGATTCGACAGCAAGTGGGTATGACTAGACAAAGAAATTTTGCTGGAGTATCTTTTTTCTTTTATGAAAGTCTCTGGAATATGGCCTTAGAATCACCCGAGCAAAGAAAGCATAAATTAACATCATTATTTCAAAACCCCGCAAGCAGACTAGATTTAGCTTGTAAACAATAAACATTGACGAGCGACCCCGCGCTGCCGAAAGGCGCAAGGGAACGCGCGAGTTTGAACATTAGGGTTTTGAAAATATTAACTATTAGCTTGTGAGCTATCAATTATGAATAGTGGCTTAAAATATCTTACTAGTGATGATTATAGTTTGTTGATCGATAAAGCTGAGGTTGTTATTTATGACAAAGATGATGTTATCTTGCAGGAAGGTTGTGCTTGTCAGTCAATTTATATTCTGAAGCAAGGATTGCTAAAAGTAGAAAGAGCTACCTCGGGAATGGGATTTGCGATCGCATTTTTACAACCAGGGGAAATCTTTGGCGAGATGTCTTTTTTGGGGGAAGTAGCCACTAGTGCACAAATTATTGCAGAAACAGAAGTAGAAGTTTTTATTATCACGAAAACTGTTCTTGATTCTTTATTGAAGTCTAGTACTGAATTATCCAATCGTTTTTACCAGTCTTTGGCCTACAATCTTTCTAATAGGTTGCGAGCTACTTCTTCTTTAGTATCTTGTTTAATGAAAAGATTTGGTTGCGATCTCGATTATGAATCAAAACGAACAGGTTATCAAGGACATGACAATATCCCCCCCGAATTGATTGGGGAAGTCGAATTATTCAAACAAAATTTATTGGAAGTCGAAAGGAATTTACGACTCAAAAAGATCGAAGAAGAATCGGCTCAAGAAGTTGTAAATCGAGTCTGCAAAATGGTGATTAATGCCATGCGAGAACAGATTATAGATAACTCCGAACAAGAAAATGCGATCGGAACTTATTTATTTCGAGAAACCTTTCCTTTTTTGATGCTTAGCAGTTTTGTCGATTTGGCTTTCCGCAAGTCTCGTAGCTATCATAATGACTCTTATATTACAGAAGTCCTATCTCAAAATGAACCTGAAGGTGATGGACATCTAGGAATTTATATAGACCGTTGGATTCGCTCAATTCCTACTTGCTTAGCGCTCAAAAATCGCGGCAGCATAATAGCTAAAACAGTTAAAGAGCTGTCTACCCATTGGGCTCATAAGCATCCCATGCCAGTAACAAGTATTGC
Organism: Xenococcus sp. PCC 7305; assembly: GCF_000332055.1. GTDB lineage: Bacteria > Cyanobacteriota > Cyanobacteriia > Cyanobacteriales > Xenococcaceae > Xenococcus. The sequence goes on from NZ_ALVZ01000189.1 coordinate 14,461, forward strand.
TAGCGGTTCAGCTAATGAAATTTTAGACCTTTATCTCCATGCGAACCCTCCTCATGTTCATGTCACTTGTATTGATACGAATCACCAACGTTTAGCCTATGCTGCTAATTTATCCCGCAAATTAGAATTTGATGACCATATCACTTTTATTCAAGATAATATTTTTCTGCTAGCTCAAGGTTCTAGTAATATTAGTATTCCTCCTCAACAAATGATTTACAGTTTGACTATGGGGAATTATCTTAAAGATCAAGAGTTTGTAGTAATTTTAGATTGGATTTATGATCATCTTCTACCGGAAGGTACTGTAATTTTAGGTAATTTTAATACGTATAATCCAGATCGCCCGTTATTAAAACATATTTTAGAATGGAATTTTACCTATCGCTCTATTGAACAATTAGAGGATTTATTTGCTAGTTCTAAATTTAGTGGTTTGCCGATAAAAATTGAAGCTGATGAATTTGGAGTGGAACTTTTTGTAATTTGTAACAAGTGCTAGGGAAATGGTTGCATAAAATTGCTTATCTAGTTGGCATGGGAGAAAGGAAAAAGGGGAAAATAAGGATGGCATAATTGCAAGACTGGCGAGGTAAAATTATGAAAAATCAAGAGAAGCAAGATAATGAAAAACACCATCGCATGCTGCAATGGCTCAATCATAATCGCCGACAATTGTTAGATTCTTACAAAAACCAATATGTAGCGTATAATGCCGATGGTCTAATTGCCCATAGTGAAAATCTTCAAAAATTATTAGAACAAGCTAACTCTCAAGAAGAGGACTATTTAGTTTATTTAGTACCTAGAAAAACAGCATCTATTCAAATACTTTAAACCAAGAAGAAATATTAGCAGAATGAAGAATACACAGTACAATCTCACTGGAGCAACTGTGTATCTTTATTATCTCTAAAATTTAAACGATAAATGACAATAAACGATTATCCCGAAATTAATCGATCGCCGAAACGAGAAGTGGGACTTCTAACTATCTTTCGTCTTGGGTTATTTAATATGGCCTTGGGATTGATGGCAGTGCTCACTTTAGCAGTTCTCAATCGAGTCATGATTAGTGAGTTGGGGATTCCTGCAACCATCACCGCAGGAGTTTTAGCTTTGTCCCAATTTATCGCACCAGCTAGAGTTTGGTTTGGACAATTATCTGATTCCAAACCGCTTTTTGGGCGATATCGTACAGGCTACATTCGATTGGGAGCCGTAATCTTTAGCTTTGCTGTTTTCCTAGCAGTTCAAGCAGTCTGGCAATTGGGTGCGATCACCAGAGATAATGGAGGCTGGAGCTGGGATCTCCCAACTATTGGCTGGGCGAGCATCTTAGGTCTGATTATGGTTATTTACGGTTTGGCGGTGAGCGCTAGCTCTACTCCTTTTACGGCATTATTAGTCGATATTTCAGACACCGAAAATCGTTCTAAACTGGTAGCGATTGTTTGGTCGATGTTGATGGTAGGTATTGTGATTGGTGGAATTAGTGGCAGTATTCTACTGAAAAGAATTAACCCAGGTGGTATTGAGGCGGGTCAAATTCCTCTAGAAAATTTACAAGCTCCAATTAATTCCATTTTTGCTATTGTTCCTTTTGTAGTGATTGCTTTGACTTTGATTGCTACTTGGGGTGTGGAAAAGAAATATTCTCGATTTAGCGATCGCAATAATAATGAAACGAGAGAAGATAGTATCACTTTATCTGAATCCTTAAAAGTTTTGACCTCCAGTCGGCAAACTGGGATCTTTTTCTCTTTTCTATGTTTAATAACCATTAGTTTATTTATGCAGGAAGCGGTATTAGAACCCTATGGTGGCGAGGTTTTTGGGATGTCGATCGCCGATACAACACAGCTTAATGCCAATTGGGGTGTCGGGATTTTAATTGGTTATAGTTTGACAGGGTTTTTAATTGCTCCTCGTTTGGGCAAAAAATTAACGACGAGGATGGGTTGCCTTTTAGTTGCGGCGAGTTTCGGTTTGATTATTCTTTCTGGTTTGACGCAAGAAGAAAATATTCTCAGGTTGGCCGTGGTTCTGTTTGGTGCCGCCGCAGGTATGGCAACCATTGGCAGTATTAGTCTGATGCTCGATTTTACCCTAGCAGAAACTGCGGGTACTTTTATTGGGGCTTGGGGCCTGGCTCAAGCAATGTCAAGGGCTTTTGCTACTCTCATCGGAGGTATTGTCCTTGACATTACCCGCGCTATTTTTACTATTCCTCTGATTGCCTATGGTTCAGTATTTGCGCTTCAGGCGTTGGGCATGATTGTTGCTGTGATTATATTAAATCGCATTGATATCAAAGAGTTTCAAGAAAACACGGGTCAGGCGATCGCGACCGTTATGGAAGGGGATCTCGACAGTTAACAGTAGGGGCGAAGGGCCCTTCTCCCCCACAAAAAGGCCCTTTTCCCTTACAAAAGTCAGCTCAATGGCGAATTTATAGAAAAGCTAAAGCTCAAGAGTGCCAAAGATGCCGTAAATTAAACTTGAAGGTGAATAAGATGCACAAGGCAAAAAATCTATGGATAATGCTCAACTTTGGGAACACTATCAAGACTGGCTATATTACAACGAAGAATTGGGATTCTATCTAGATGTCAGTCGGATGAGTTTTGATGATGCCTTTGTCAACAAAATGAAACCGAAGTTTGACAAGGCGTTTAAAGATCTAGAAGCTTTAGAAGGTGGTGCGATCGCAAATCCCGATGAACAGCGGATGGTGGGGCATTATTGGTTACGAGATCCTGACTTAGCTCCCACAGAGGAACTCAGACGAGATATTATCGAAACCCAAAATAAAATAATTGATTTTAAAGACAAGGTTCACAGTGGCATTATCCATCCCCCCAGTGGCGGGAAATTTACTGATATTCTTTCGATCGGTATTGGGGGCTCTGCATTGGGGCCTCAATTTGTGGCTCAAGCTTTGGCTAAAGTAGATGCACCTCTTCAGATTCATTTTCTAGATAATACTGACCCTAAAGGAATTGACAGGGTAATTGAAGAAATTGGCGATCGCTTACCGACTACTCTCGTCTCAGTAATTTCCAAATCAGGCGGCACTCCCGAAACTCGCAACGGGATGTTGGAAGTGAAAAAAGTTTATGAGGATCATGGTTTAGATTTTGCCGCCCATGCTTTTGCGATTACCGGTAAATCTAGTAAATTAGAGGCGATCGCAGAGAGAGAAGGTTGGCTGGCAACATTTCCCATGAGGGATTGGGTTGGCGGTCGCACTTCTGAATTGTCCGCCGTAGGGTTGGCCGCAGCAGCTCTCCAGGGAATTTATGTTCGAGGAATGCTTAAAGGAGCAAAAATGATGGATGCTCTGACCCGTACACCCGATCTCAAAAATAATCCTGCTGCTTTGCTTGCTATGGCTTGGTATTGTTCTGGCAATGGTAAGGGTGACAAGGATATGGTTATTTTGCCCTATAAAGATAGTTTGCTACTCTTTAGTCGCTATCTTCAACAGTTGATTATGGAGTCTTTAGGTAAAGAAAAAGACTTAGATGGCAATATTGTCAATCAAGGGATTGCTGTTTATGGAAATAAAGGTTCTACTGACCAACATGCCTATGTCCAACAATTAAGAGAAGGGGTAAATAATTTCTTCATCACTTTCATTGAAGTCTTAGAAGATCGAGAAGGTGCGCCCGTAGAAGTTGAACCAGGTATCACTTCAGGGGACTATTTGCTTGGTTTTCTTTTAGGCACCCGTGAAGCATTAAATGAAAAACAACGAGACTCAGTTACAATTACTATCTCTCAAGTTAACGAGATTACTGTCGGAGCCATGATTGCACTTTACGAGAGAGCCGTTAGTCTCTATGCTTCTTTGGTTAATATCAATGCTTATCATCAACCAGGGGTTGAAGCTGGGAAAAAAGCAGCTGCCTCTGTTCTGCAATTGCAGACTCGGGTGATTGAAGAACTCAGTCATACCGCATCTGGAATTTCGATCGCGGATTTGGCTCAAAAAGCGCAAGCGAGTAATGACATCGAAGTCATTTACAAAATCCTCCGTCATCTCCATGCAAATAAGCGCAATGTTTTGTTAGAAGGAGATTTTAGTAAACCTGATAGTCTCAAAGTTTCTTGGCAAAAAGAAAAGTAAAGGATGAGGGATGAGGGATGAGGGCTGAGGGATGAGGGATGAGGAAAAATTTCCGTGTCCTGACTCCTGATTTCCCAACTGCTCAAAAACATAAAAAAATTATTAAGATAAGGTGTATGATGGCAAGGACATTGCTCGAAGTTCTATTGTTTGTGGGCTTTTAAGCAAAATCAAACTAAATCAGGTAAACCGTAGTTTATGCCTTTATTAATCCTGATTGCAGAAGATGATCCTGGAATTAGATTAGCAGTTCATGATTATTTGGAGATTTCTGGTTACTCGGTGGTTGCTGCCGAGGATGGAGAACAGGCATTATCTCTGTTAGAGAAATACCATCCTCATCTTGTGATATCTGATATTAATATGCCTAAACATAATGGTTATCAGTTGATTAAGCAAATTCGACAACTTCCTCAATTTAGACTTTTACCCGTAATTTTTCTCACCGAATATGCCGATATAGAGCAACGCATCAAAGGTTATCAAGCGGGTTGTGATATTTATTTACCCAAGCCTTTTGAGATGAATGAGTTGGGCGCGATCATTCGGAATCTGTTAGAGCGATCGCAAATTATTAGTCAAGAATTATTTTCTTCAATCCAAAAGCAACAGTCTAAGCCTCAAACTATCATTCCAGAACTCAAAACAGACACTAGTCTCGCAGCAGATAAACTCAACTTAACCAATAGAGAGCAGGAAGTCCTGAATCTATTAGCCCAAGGTTTTTCTAATATAGATATAGGAAAAGAACTTCATTTGTCTCATCGTACTATTGAAAAATATGTCAGTCGTTTGTTACGTAAAACTGACACTAATAATCGAGCTGAATTGGTTAGATTAGCCTTAGAAAATCATCTTGTTTGACAATAGTTATCAGCTTTAAACTTGATAATTGTTCAAGTCCAAGACTAATCTTTGTCGGAATAATCTTTGGAAAAGGTAGTGATCAGCCAGAGCTGAGTTATAATTGTTAAGAAATTTGTAGCAAACGAAACAAAACTAATCAGTCTTTAGACCAATCTTATGTCTCTTCCTATTCGCAATCTGGCAATCATTGCCCATGTCGATCACGGCAAAACGACTCTAGTAGATGCACTTCTGAAACAATCGGGTATTTTTCGTGAAGGAGAAGACGTACCAGATTGTGTCATGGACTCCAACGATCTAGAACGAGAACGGGGAATCACTATTCTCTCCAAAAATACCGCCGTTCGTTATCAAGATACTCTAATCAACATTGTTGATACTCCTGGCCACGCAGACTTTGGTGGAGAGGTAGAACGAGTATTGGGAATGGTAGATGGTTGTATCCTCATCGTAGATGCCAATGAAGGCCCGATGCCTCAAACTCGTTTCGTCCTCAAAAAAGCTTTAGAAAAAGGGCTTCGTCCGATCGTGGTCGTTAATAAAATAGATCGTCCCCGTGCCGACCCTGATCAAGCGGTAGATAAAGTCTTTGATTTATTTGTCGAGTTGGGCGCAGATGATGACCAATGCGATTTTACAACTCTTTATGCCTCAGGTTTAGCAGGCTTTGCCAAGGACGAAATAGATGGTGAAGAGGTCGATATGAAACCTCTGTTTGAGGCTATCATCCATCATGTTCCACCACCGGCAGGAGACCCTGAAAAGCCTTTGCAATTGCAGGTAACAACTTTAGATTATTCTGATTATCTCGGTCGAATCATTATCGGCAGAGTCCATAATGGAGTAATTAAAGCAGGGCAACAAGTTGCTTTGATGAAAGAAGATGGCAAGATTGTCAAATCTAAAGTTTCTAAATTAATGGGATTCAACGGTTTGGCTCGAATTGACGTCCCAGAAGCTAGTGCGGGAAATATTGTTGCGGTTGCAGGGTTTGCTGATGCCAATATTGGGGAAACCTTGACTTCTCCTGAAGATCCTCAGGCTTTGCCTTTGATTAAAGTAGATGAACCTACTTTACAGATGACTTTCTCTGTCAACAATTCTCCTTTTGCGGGTCAAGAGGGGACTTATGTTACTTCTAGACAAATACGCGATCGCTTTAATCGGGAATTAGAAACCAATGTCGCTCTGCGAATTGAAGATGGAGACTCCACTGAAAAATTCTTGGTATCTGGAAGAGGGGAACTTCATTTAGGGATTCTCATTGAAACCATGCGACGCGAAGGTTATGAGTTCCAAGTATCTCAGCCTCAAGTAATTTACCGCGAAATTAACGGACAACCCTGCGAACCTTATGAGTATTTGGTGCTAGATGTTCCTGAAGATGCGGTGGGTAGCTGCATCGAACGTTTAGGACAGCGGAAGGGAGAAATGAAAGATATGCAAACTAGTGTCGGGCGCACTCAGTTAGAATTTGTTATTCCCGCACGAGGTTTAATTGGTTTCCGTGGTGAATTTATTCGCATCTCTCGTGGAGAAGGAATTATGAACCATAGCTTCCTAGAATATCGTCCTCTATGCGGCAATTTAGAAACTCGTTACAACGGTGTGATTATTGCTTTTGAGGAAGGAACGGCCACTTTCTACGCCTTGAAAAATGCTGAAGATCGCGGAGTATTCTTTATTACTCCTGGCACCAAAGTCTATAAAGGCATGATTGTGGGTGAACATAATCGGGCTCAGGATTTAGACCTTAATGTTTGTAAAGCAAAACAATTAACTAACCATCGGGCAGCTTCTGGAGATGAGTTGGTTCAGTTGCAAACTCCTGTGGAGATGAGTTTGGAAAGAGCTTTAGAATATATTGGCCCCGATGAATTAGTTGAAGTAACCCCTGAATCAATTCGCTTACGAAAAGTTAAAACTAAAAAGTTAGCGAAAAGATAATAAAAGATCTAAAATCGATGTGATCGAGAATCAATACTCAAGTCGGACTGTCGTTGTCTCATTAAGATAGCGACTTTTTTTGTCTTGTACTTTATGAATCCAAACATTAGAAGGTATAATAAGAAATTTGGGACTATTTTGTAATTTTTAACATTAAGGAGCGTATTGTAGATGTCTCGATATAGAGGTCCTCGTTTGAGGATTGTTCGTCGCTTAGGAGAATTACCAGGCTTAAGCAGAAAAAGTCCTCGCAAGGCTTATCCCCCAGGTCAACATGGTCAAAGCCGTAAAAAGCGTTCTGAGTACGGTATTCGTTTAGAAGAAAAACAGAAGCTTCGTTTTAACTATGGGGTTACTGAAAAGCAATTAGTGCGTTATGTCCGTAAAGCTCGTAGAGCTACAGGTTCCACTGGGCAAGCTATCCTAGAAATGCTAGAGATGCGTTTGGATAACACAGTATTTCGCATGGGTATGGCAGGAACAATTCCTGCGGCTCGTCAACTAGTTAATCATGGTCATATTACTGTTAACGGCAGAGTGGTAGATATTGCCAGCTATCAATGTCGTCCTGGAGATGTGATTACCGCCCGCGATCGCGATCGCTCTCGCGGTTTGATTAAAACAAATATGGAATATCCTGGGTTAGCAAATCTTCCCAGTCATTTAGAATTTGACAAGGATACTTTGGTCGGCAAGGTTAACGGTATTATCGAACGAGAATGGATTGCGCTTCAAATCAACGAACTACTAGTGGTTGAGTATTACTCACGGATGGCTTAATTCAGTTAGCAGTTAACAGTTAACAGTTATAGAATCTATTAATGTTTCGTTGGGTTGCGTAATTGTTAACTCAGCGGAACTTTGGTTTTTTAGTTGGATTTGTTAATGAGCTTGCTGATCAAATAATGGATTTAGAATCAACCGTATTTGAGTCAAAACTTCTATTAGAAGCTCGCGCCTATCTAAAGCTAGCAGTCCCTTATACAATTACTCAACTTTCCGAAGCTATCATCACTTTTGTTGATACAGTAATGATTGGTCTGCTAGGAAGTGAAGCGTTAGCCGCTGCGGCTTTGGGTGTGGTGAACTTTTTTACCCTACTCTTTTTGAGTAAAGGTGTTCTCGAAACTGTGAGTGTCTTTGCTGCTGAAGCGTTTGGAGCCGAGAAACCAGAGCAAGTCAAGCGCATCACTAGTCAGGGAATCTGGCTAGGATTTGCGATCGCTGTCCCGATGATGCTTATTGTTTGGCATCTTGACGTAGTTTTATTGTTAATCGGTCAAGACGAAAGCCTTGTGTTACTAGCAAAGCCTTACCTGCAAGCAGTAGTTTGGAGTTTTCCTGCGGCCATGGGTTTTGTCGTCTTGGAAGAAGTGGGGGCTGCAATTGGTCGTCCTCAGTGGATGACAGGAATTGTGGTTGCAGGTGGTGTATTAAATGGGGTTGCTGATTATCTGTTGCTGTTTGGGAAATTTGGTTTACCTGCTCTTGGTTTGGCAGGAATTGGTTGGGCAACAACATTAGGCTATTGGTTTTGTTTTATTGCAGCAGCAGGATTATTTCTCTTTCACCCCAACTTTCGCAAATATAACTTTTTCCCCAGTCTTAATCAATTCGACAAGGCTTTGTTAGTTGAGATCTTGAAAACTGGTTGGCCTCTGGGTTTACAGTATGGAATCGAGATGGGTATGTTCTCCGTTACAGCTTTATTGATGGGCTATTTTGGAAGTGCTCTGCTGGCTGCTCACGAAATCACGATTACCACCTTGGAGCTTTCTATTACTGTACCTTTGGGATTCTCCTATGCCACTGCCATCAGAGTTGGGCAGCTAATAGGTCAAAAGGATTTTCGGGGTGTCAAAAGATCCGGGTTTGTTAGTGTATCCTTGGGGATCATGGCCTCACTTCTGATTAGCCTGGTTTTTTGGCTGTTTCCCGACCAGATTGCTGCTCTCTATCTAGATATTAATAATCCCTCTAATATAGAGGAAATTGACGCCGCAATCTCTTTGATTCGCATCGCCGGAATTTTTCAACTAGTGTTTGGCATCCAAATGATTACTATGGGAGCCTTAGTGGGGTTAAAAGACACTCTCATTCCAACTTTGATCACCGTGGTATGTTACTGGGCTGTGGGGTTAGGAGGAGGTTATCTAATTGGATTCACTTTAGAGCAGGAAGGAGTAGGCCTATGGTGGGGTTTGACTTTGGGAATGACTTTGGCGGCGGTAATGTTGGTTTGGCGTTTTTTTCGTTTGATTTCTGCGGCCATTGATGAGCATGAAGCGCAAGAATTACAATTGAAAGATAAAAGATTAGTTGCTTAGACAGTGAAAAACAACGTTCTTTATGGATTCTCAGCAGCAAAAGATTACCCATTACCCACTTAAACCAAACACAATTCCCCAATTACTTCCAAGCGCTTACAATTGCTAAGATTCATAAATTCTTCTACTAGTTTTTCTGCTATAGAAGGAGAAATCCAGCCCATTTGTCTAAGCAAATGAATAGCAACCGCATATTTTGCTCTTTTCGCTCCATCAGCAACTTTAATCGCTAAACCTTGGCCTTCTCCCACTCGACCAATGCATTGAATCCCTTCGGCTCCAGATTTACTGACCAGTTTGCCTTCCGTGATCCTCATTAGTTCTGTATCAAAATGACCTTCTCCTGCAATCATTGTGGGATGACGGGTGACGGCTCGCACTATCCGCTCCAAATCCAAATTACTACCAGATGCCAATTGGGCATAAAGATAGGCCATTTGCTGTATTTGCATGAAATAAGTGGGTGCGCCACAATCATCACGGGCAGTGATCAGCTCATCCCCTGGCATGGCGAGAATTTCTGCTATTTTATTTAAAATCAATTTTTGTACGGGGTGAGCACGGTCTAAATAATCGTTTAAAGACCAATTTAGTTGGCGGCAAACGGCTAGCATGCCTGCATGTTTACCAGAACAGTTATGTTGGAGCACGCTTTCTCTGCCTTCAGGAATTGGACATTTTAAAGCATTTGCTTCAACGTCAATCCGCCACAAAATGTTGAACACCTGTCGCGAATGAGTAATCGTTCCGCGATGAGAACCACAAATAATTGCGAGATCTTTGTCTGTTAGCCCGTATCTTTCTAAGGTCCCTGTAGTAGTTACGGCTAAGGCTTGAAAAGGTTTGAGGGCAGAACGGATAAAAGTCGCGGATTGAGGATCCCCTGCAACGAGAAGAGTTCGATTGCGATTATCACAAACGGTAGCTTCAACGTAATGTACTGATTCTCCAATACCCTCTCTAAGTAGATGAACTTCTATTTTTGGGGTTTGAGTTCTTTTTGCCCTAGACACGTAATTTCACTCCCAATTACAACCTAAATTTAAAACTATCTATTTGGTCTTACAAGATGAACCAGATTATACTGCCAACTATCCCCAAAATACCGATAAAAAGGAAAGTTTTCTGCAATCGTCCTAAAATCGGTTGAATTTCATAGGCTACTATCAAGCGATCGCGATCCAGCATTGCCTGGGGTTTTTCCCAGATTTGCCCGTCATACCAGCCTGATTCTTCATAGGATATCTTGGCTTTATAGAGGCGATCGTATAAGTAAGACCATCCTAAATATAATCTTACTAAAAATAAAGTTGCGAGAAATCCTGAACCTGCTAAACCCGAAATCATAAATTTCAGGGGGTATTCTGTCGGAGGAAAACTAGCCGCTGCAATGGTCGCAGTAACGAGGAGCAATCCCCCAATTAGCCATAATATTTTTCTTATATAAGGCCAAGGTTCCAGTGTAACCCAAGAGAAAAACCAGGATTCTTGCAACTGCTGATATTCGTATTGAGGTTGTTGTTCTAAAGGAACTGGGCAAAATTCAAGAGCCGACTGATTCATTACTAAGAAAAAATTTTTAAATGTTTAAGGTTGATTCTACGCCATAATCAATTCTTTCTGCATGTCCCCAGAAAGCTTCTAAGTTATAGAATTCTCTTTCTTCTGCCAGAAAAACATGAACAATAACTTCACCATAATCGATTAAAACCCATCTGCCATCGGTTTTTCCTTCTACTCTAATGGGTTCTCTCTCAAAGTCGTCTGCAACTTTTTGCTCGATCGAATCACAGATTGCTCTTAATTGAGGCTTGGAAAATCCTGTAGCAACTACAAAATAATCTGCGAGATAGGAAACCTCTGACACTTTCAGCAACACAATGTCCTGGGCTTTTTTGTCATCGGCAGCTCCGGCGATCGCGTAGGCCATAGATTCACTCAATATATCATCAGATAAACTTTTTTCTTCAATTGCAATATTGTTCGCTTGGTGTAATTCTGATTTGCTCATTAAAAATTTTTAATTTTTTGTGTCGTGTGCTAAGTAGTTTCAGTTTGCTTTGTATAGTATTATTCTAATGAATTTGCCTGAACTCAAACCACTTTATGGGTCAAGACTAAATTATTTGTAATCTTCAAGACTTGGGAAAAAAGGTTTTAGGTTTTGGGTGTTAGGTTTTAGGTTTTAGGGAAATCGCAATAATAGTTCGATTTGATTTAATTTTAAATATTTTTATGAGTCAATTATGTTTTATTCCCTTGATTCTCAGCCTGTTCCTGGGTTCTATTACTTTGAGTGGTTTTTCTAGCTCTACGCCTATTAGTGCCTCACTAGAAGACCAGGTTCTCCAAATTATTCGTAATCACCCAGAAGTCCTGATCGAGTCTGTGCAGTCATACCAGCAGCGCAAACAGCAAGAACGCCTGCAAGCCCAGCAGACATTTTTACAACAGATCAAGGCTGCTCCAGTATCGGTAATTGGCAATTCTCCCACCATTGGGGCCGCAGCTAACAAAATTGTTCTCCTAGAGTTCTCAGACTTTCAATGTCCCTTTTGTGCTCAGGCAGAACCCACAGTAGGGCAGTTTATCGCTAAACATCAGGATCAAGTCACCTTGGTATACAAGCATTTTCCTCTGAGTCAGATTCATCCTCAAGCAGAATCCTCGGCTCATGCTGCTTGGGCTGCTCAACAGCAAGATAAATTCTGGGAGTATCATAATGCTTTATTTGCCCAACAAAACCAATTAGGGGAAGCTTTATATTTGACAATTGCCGAAAATTTGAATTTGGATATTGACCAATTTAATCGCGATCGCAATAGTCCGGAAGCTAAAGCTGCAATCAATCAAGATCTCGAACTTGCTCAGAGAGTTGGCATTAGAGCAACACCTTTCTTTGCTCTAAATGGCGAGATTCTTTCTCTTCCTCTCAAAATATCGGCAATGGAAGACATACTTCTCAGCAATCAATGAATAATGAATGATAAATAATAGTAGACGCGAGCGCAAATACAACACCTAGCCAAAAAGATTGAAACCCTTGTGAACGTGAGTGAGTTCGATGAGTACAAAATTTACTAGTTCTGAATAGGGATTTGGGGATTTGGGGATTTGGGGATTTGGGGATCTAGGGAAAAGCCTATTACTTCGTGGTTCAACTTGGGAAATTTAATCAAAAGGAAAATTCGTCGAATTGACGTTTGTGAGAAAAGACTTTTGACTCTTGACTCTTGACTTTTGACTTTTGACTTTTGACTCTTGACTCTTGACTCTTGACTTCCGCGTAGCGGCACTAATTTTTAATCCCCGTAGAGCCAATGCCTTGGATAAATTGACGTTGACCAACCAAAAATAACAAGATTACAGGAATAGTTGCTATAACCACTCCTGCCATCATTAAGGGCCAATTATTGGTAAATGCTTCTTGGAACTCCGAAAGAGCTAACTGTACAGTCCTCAATTCAGGTCGGGTAGTAAAGACTAAAGGCTTAAACAAATCGTTCCATTCGGCGATAAAGGTGAAGAGAAATAAAGTGATTAACGCGGGGCGGGCTAAGGGCAACATAATGCGAGTCAGGATTTGCCAACGATTTGCCCCGTCGAGAGCTGCCGCTTCTTCTAACTCAATAGGAATAGTCGAAAAATACTGACGCATTAAGAAAATTCCAAACCCATTAGCGGCGGTGGGCAAAATCAAGGCCCAGTAAGTATTGAGAAGATGTCCCCATTTCAAGACTACAAAAATCGGAATGACTAATAACTGAAAAGGAATCACCAAAGTAGCAATTATTATTAGTAAAATGGCTTCCCTACCACGAAATTTCATTCTCGCCAAAGCATAACCAGCCAATGCAGAAGTGACAATTTGTAAAGCAGTAACGCTAAGAGCCACAATTGTCGAGTTGGCAAAGGCTAAGAGAAAATTACCCCTGCTCCAGGCTTCACGATAATTTTCCCAGGTAAATGAATCGATCGCAAAAACAGAATCTAATGGCGCAGCAGCGGGAGCAAAAGAGGTCAACAGAACAATCCCTAAAGGCAATAATACTAATCCTGCACCGCCAATTAGCAGTAATAAAGTAATAATTTTAGATATACGAGACATCAGAGGGATTTATGAGGGATGAGGGATGAGGGATGAGGTATGAGGGATGAAGGATGAGGTATGAGGGATAAGGAGTGTGATATTAAATTTTCAATTTTCAAACTCGCGCGTTCCCTTGCGCCTGTCGGCGGCGCGGGGTCGCTCGTCAATTTTCAATTTCTAATTGTTGCTCTAATAATTCCATAAAACAATCTCTCGTCGGCAAAGAAGGTTGCGCTCCTGGCTTGGTAACGGCTAAAGCTCCTGCTACATTGCCCCAGATTACAGCCTCTTTAAAAGATTTCCCCGCTGCGATCGCAGCAGATAGAGCACCATTAAAAGCATCCCCAGCGGCTACTGTATCTACTACTTTGACAGGAATCGGTTTCAGCCAAAAATCTTCTTCTCCTGTGCTGCAAAAAGCTCCTTGACTACCAAGAGTAATAATTACTTTTTTGGCTCCCATTTGATGGAGAAAAGAAGCGGCCTGCCGGGCAGTGGTGATACCATCAACCGTAAAACCCACCAATTGACTGGCTTCTATTTCATTGGGAGTGATAATGTCTACCAACTTATAAAGTTCTTCTGGCAAACTCGACCTAGCCGGGGCCGGATCTAAGATAATAGGGCAATTACTTGATTTGGCTCGTCTTAGAGCTTCCATTACAGTCGGCAAAGGAATACCCAGTTCGATTAAAATCACTTTGGCTTGGGGAATAATTTTCTCAAATGCCTTTAGTTCAGTTTCCCTGACAAGATTATTGGCTCCTGCGGCACAGGCGATCGCATTATCCCCTCTTTGATCAACCACAATCGAAGCAACCCCAGAATGGGATTGAGAATCTATGGTAACCCCTGTGGTATCGACTCCGGCTAATTGAAGGTTTTCTAATAAAACTTGACCAAAATTATCACTCCCGACTCGACCAATCGAGTACACAGGAACTCCTAATTTTGCTACAGCCACGGCTTGATTTGCTGCTTTCCCCCCAGTCGCGCAGAAAAAACGATTTCCAATAACCGTTTCTCCCCTTGTTGGTAAATGAGGAACTTCGACTACTAGGTCGAGATTAATACTGCCAAAGACAACTACAGTCATTCTTTTGTCTGAGTTTATAATACTTGAGGTAGAAGAAGTCTCCCATTATATGCTGTAACTGCTACTAATATGTGGATTGTTAAGTATTAATTATCGATTGCGGTGGCCGCACTTTGAATTACCTCCATTAGTTCAGCGATATTATTTTCATTAATGGGGATTAAACAAGGGAACACAGTTAAAGCCTCAAATTGGTTAGCAGCTGCGGTAGTTGACCCATCCAAGGTAACAATGGGAATCTGAGCGAGATCGGGAAAAGTTACTAGCGATCGCAGAGATTCTAAAGGTAATTTCAAATTACTACTGTCCCAAATAATCGTATCTATCTGCCAAATCCTTGCCAACATACTCGCTTGTTCTAAGCTATCTGCTTCAATAATATGATGACAAAAATTAAACGAAGGACTCTCAAATAATAAATCTATTTCCGAATTTGCCAAACTTGATTCTTTATCTGTTAGACAAAGCCGTAAGATAGTAAGTCTTTTGCCTTGACAATAATTTTGACTTTTTAGTGAAGGGAAATGTTGGGCCAAAATTTGGGGATTAATCTTATTTCCTGATAGAAGCATCACCTGCTCTGCGATCGCAGATTGAGTATCGCCTGGGGAATAATTTTGAGCCATCAAAATCACAGGAATATCGCGAGTTTGAGCATCACTTTTTAAAGCCGCCAGAATATTCTGTTGGGGAAGCTTCATCATCTCATTATTCAAAATAATTTTGACAGGTTGCAGATGGCTTGCCTTATACAAAGCTTCGTTTTGGTTGCGGGCGATCGCTGCATGATAACCTAGCCGCTTGAGGTTTTCGCTAAGCTCTTCAATCATCGCAGCAGAGGTTTCAATGATTAAAACTAGAGAAGATGGTTCGGAGTAATTGCGATCGGCTTGAGAGGAGTTGCCCTTGACCTCGGAATTATTTACAGGAAGAAGCAAGGTAAATTCGCTACCATGATCTACTTGAGAGGTAAAAGAAATATCTCCACCATGAGATTGAGCTAATTGTTGGGCCAAAATCAATTCCAAACCCGTTGTTCTTTCTGGAGAAGCCAGGAAATTGTCTGGCTCGAACATTTCTTCTAATAAGGATTTTTGAAAAGTCTCAGAGATTCCCCGACCGGTATCCCAAACAATAATTGCGATCCATTCAGTCCATTGCTCAATCCGAATCCCAATCTCTCCTGCTCCAGGAGTTGATTTTAAAGCATTTTCTAATAACCGAGTCAGAATTTGACTTAATCTTAGTCGATCTGCAATGACAAATGCGGCCTCAGGCTCAAGAGCAAATTTGAATTGAGGTAAAACCAAAGGTTTAGTCTGGCGAGGCTCTTGAACGGCTTCTAGTTTGTTGACTACCTGTTGATATATTTGACGACAAAATTTTTCCAGCTCAATATTTTCCCATTGGAGTTTGAGCTTTCCCGTCGCGAGACTGGTAATATCTAGCAGATCAGTTACGATGCCCATCAACTGTCTGCCACTACGATAAATCAAATCCAGATAACGAATTTGTCTAGATGTCAAAGAACCTAATTTTTCTTCTTTGAGTAGGCTTGATAACCCAATTATAGCGGTTAGGGGAGATTTTAGATCATGGGAAATATTGACCATAAATTCATCTTGTAGTCTTCTCAATTTATTGAGATCAGAGCTTGGTTGAATGGCAGATACCTTAGATTCCATAAGCCCGCCAAGATTGTTGTTCAAGTTTAGAATTTGAGGATCGTGGGGATTTTTGACCATGGCACTCAAGGAAAGTTGCGTTCCGATGACTAACCAATATTCGGCGAAAGATTGCTTATCAAAAGTTTTTTGTCGGTCCTGAATGGGAAGTTGAATCGGAAATTGCCAATAATTCCAGTTCAGCCCCTGAATATCGTTCTGTGTTGTCGGGTAATTCCTTTCTACAATCGGGTCAGCAAAATTATCCAGCGAGTTTTGATCATGATTTCCCCAAGCTATTTTGTGAGGAACACTATTGATGATATTCGGGATTTGCGAATTAATAAGTGGAGAGGGAAACTCTTGATTCTCTATTGGACAATAACATTCGGTAGAGTGAGCAGATTTTTGAAATTCCGCAGTCGACGAAAAAATAACTGGTTGTAATATTGGGTCTTCGGTGGTGGAAATTTTATTTTGCCTTTTAAAATCCATCAGCAAAGTTGCTTGCTGCCCGTGAGGATGGTGATCCCAAGCCGTATTTTGATAACAGATTTGGCCCTCAGCATTATGTAACATCAGAGGAAGCTTAATTTGTTCTAACAATTCAAATAAGATACTGAATGTATTTTTGCTGATGTCTTCAAGATGCGTCTTGAGAGAAGGTCTATCGAGTTGATGAGCAACAGCCGTGTAGTGCCCTTTTGCTAAGTATTTCAGTAGCTTGGGAATATCCAAAATCCCTGCGACTTCATTTGTCTCATTAACAATCAAGTAATTTTTCTCTGAGATGAGGAATTCTTGGTTGTTAAGCAATGCAACCAAATCTCTAATTTTAATTTGAGAAGAAAGAGTAGTGATTCGTGATATTAAATCTTTTAAGTTTGGTTCTTGAGACGGAATTCGCGACTTAAAAAATGATCTTGGCCTTGGCTCAGCGGGCACCTCACCAGAAATACTATTGTGGGTGATTAGTGTCAGTATCTTGTGACTTTCTAAGATTCCTAAAGGATGAAAATCCTGATCTACAATGGCAATAACGCTACTGGAGCTTAAATAAAAGGCTTCAACTATCTGCTCCCAACTTACATCAGCCTGAGCTTGTGGAATCTTGGTCACGAAATCGTTAAGAGTAACTTCTAAACTAGACATTAACTATTTTGCTGAGTTCTTTGACAGCTATTCCCTGATTCAGTTCTTTAAAATCAGCAACCATAGCATCTCTATAATTGCTACTCACTTCATAATAGAGTAAAAACTATCAATTACTACCGCTCTAAAACAGTATTAGTCAATTACTTAATGCAAATGCTGGTGACAAGAGTCTAATTCTTATCCTATACCGATGATTTTCATCTTGTCGCAATAAATGTTAACTTTCTATAAGTACTAATAATTAATCTTCTGTTAGGAGAATGAAAAAACCTTATTTGGTTTGTTGTCAATGTCAGATCATCAAGATTCTCTAAATTCCGGCGATCGCTACTCTTCCAGTAAGCTTTATGTCGCTTTGTTCTCACCCAATCAAAATCTAACTTCGCTTATTGTCAATTTATTGGATCAAGAATGCTACCATCTTAAAGTTATTGAGGAATCAGAACAACTGCTCAAGTTCGTGGAAGAAAATCTTGAACAAATAGATTGTTTTGTCTTTGTCAAGAATCACACTCAGGATGCTCTTTTAGAGCAACTACGAGGAACAGGAGTCTTTCTGCCTATAACCATTATTGATGGAGGTTTTGTTGCGGAGAGGGACTATAGTTCGGAGTTGAATTTGGATCCGCAGAATGCCGAGGTGACATTACGTTTAGAGAACATAGAGCAAATAGATTTTTGTATTAAAAGAGCAATTAAAAAATTTCTTAATTTGGCACCTAGTTGCTCTTTGGTAGATCGAGGGCAGCAGCAGCAGCAGCAGATTAGTTTAAAGTCGAAAAGTAATAATCAGGACTTTCTTGTTGTGCAGCAACGTCGTTTAACCCAAAAGCTGAAGGAACGATTAGGGTATTTAGGGGTTTATTACAAAAGAGATCCCCAAGACTTTTATAGTAATGCTACAGAATTAGAACAAAAGCAAATAATTCAAGAGCTAAAGGAAGAATATCAGCAGATTATTTTGAGTTACTTTGATGAAGATCCTCAAATCAACCAATTGATCGATAAATTTGTTAATCAAGCTTTTTTTATTGATATTTCTGTTCCCCAAATTTTAGAAATCCACATGGAGCTAATGGATAAATTCTCTCAGCAACTTCAGTTAGAAGGTAGAAGTGAAGAGATATTGCTCGATTATCGTTTAGCCTTGATTGATCTCATTGCCCATCTCTGTGAAATGTATCGTCGTTCAATTCCCAGAAAAGACATTTCCTTGGATTTATTGTTTGAGGTAGATTGAAGTTATTTTTTTATGAATTAATATTATTATGAACAAATTTAGAAAGACTTATGTCCTCAAACTTTATGTTGCGGGGAATACACCTAATTCGGTTAGAGCCCTAAAAACGTTAAAAAATATTTTAGAACAAGATTTTCAAGGGGTCTATGCGCTCAAGGTTATTGATGTTCTGAAAAATCCCCAGCTAGCAGAAGAAGATAAGATTTTGGCAACGCCCACTTTATCAAAGGTTTTGCCCCCTCCAGTGCGGAAAATTATTGGGGATCTTTCCGACAGAGAAAAAGTGCTGATTGGTTTAGACTTGCTATATGAGGAAATTCGCGATCGCAGTTAGACTATTCAGTTATCAGCTCAAGGCCCGGCAATAGTTTAACAAAAGTGAAATTGACCCGAAATCTAGTAAAATTAACCTAATTTAAAATTAATTGATGTAAATAACTTTTTAACAGCTCGACATGTAGCAATCGGTTTACATAATTGTTTAATCAAACTTATAATATATTTCATTTTTTCTGAGCTTAGATGAATCAAAAAAATCCCATGCAATCAGGGGACAATGCTGCCCCATTTAGAGGTGTTCGCAAAATTAAAACGACAATTGAAGGTTTTGATGAGATTACCCATGGTGGATTACCAGAAGGTAGAACTACTCTTGTTAGTGGGACATCTGGTACCGGAAAAACTCTGTTAGCTTTACAATTTTTGTACCATGGCATTAAGTATTTTGATTATCCGGGTGTTTTTGTGACATTTGAGGAATCCCCTCAAGATGTAATTAAAAATGCCTATAGTTTTGGTTGGGATTTACAAAATCTGGTTGAACGTGGAAAGCTATTTATTCTGGATGCTTCTCCCGATCCAGAAGGCCAGGAAGTGGTCGGAAACTTCGATCTTTCAGCATTAATCGAGCGAATTCAATATGCGATCAATAAATATAAAGCGAAATTAGTTTCCATTGATTCGGTTACCGCAGTCTTTCAGCAATATGACGCGGCGTCGGTTGTCAGAAGAGAGATCTTTCGGCTAGTAGCTCGTCTAAAACAACTTAAGGTCACCTCCATTATGACCACTGAGCGGATTGAGGAATATGGCCCGGTGGCGCGTTTTGGCGTTGAGGAGTTCGTCTCTGATAATGTGGTAATTGTGCGTAATGTTTTAGAAGGAGAACGTCGTCGTCGGACTATCGAAATTCTGAAGTTAAGGGGGACAACCCATATGAAAGGGGAATATCCCTTTACGATGACCGATGATGGGATTAATATTTTCCCTCTAGGGGCTATGCGTCTAACTCAGCGCTCTTCCAATATTCGAGTCTCTTCAGGAGTCAAAAACCTCGACGAACTTTGCGGTGGTGGCTTCTTCAAGGATTCAATTATTCTGGCTACTGGAGCGACGGGAACAGGAAAAACTCTTTTGGTTAGTAAGTTTCTCCAGGAAAGTTGTAATCGAGGAGAAAGAGCGATTCTGTTTGCCTATGAAGAATCGAGAGCTCAATTATCTCGTAATGCTTCTTCCTGGGGAATTAATTTTGAGGAAATGGAACAAAAGGGTTTACTCAAAATATTATGTTGCTATCCCGAATCTGCAGGATTGGAAGATCATCTGCAAACTATCAAATCAGAAATTGCCAAGTTTAAGCCGTCAAGAATTGCGATCGACTCTCTGTCTGCTTTGGATAGAGGGGTAACCAATAATGCTTTCCGCCAATTTGTGATTGGTGTCACCGGCTATGCTAAACAAGAGGAGATTACAGGTTTCTTTACCAATACAACGGATCAATTTTTGGGCTCTCATTCGATTACTGAGTCCCATATTTCGACAATTACTGACACCATTATCCTCTTGCAATATGTGGAGATTCGTGGGGAAATGTCTCGTGTAATCAATGTCTTTAAAATGCGTGGTTCTTGGCATGATAAAGGAATACGCGAATATGTAATTAGTTCTGATGGGCCCGATATTAAGAATTCTTTCCGTAATTATGAAGGGATTATTAGTGGTTCGCCAACCCGGATTGCGGTGGATGAGAAAAGCGAACTGTCGCGGATTGTTCGTGGCATTAAGGATAAACCAGAATAATTTACCTAATTCGTACGACTATCATGCTTTGGCCCTATAAAACTCCTGGTATTCCTGATAATCTTTTTACTCGCCTTCCTGGTATTCCTTTGAGTAAAAGAGAAGTTCGTCTGTTATTAATTTCTTCTTTGAGGATGCAACCTGATTCTGTTTTTTGGGATATTGGTGCGGGAACAGGGACTATTCCTGTGGAGATTGGCTTACTATGTCCTCAAGCTCAAATCATTGCCGTAGAGAGAGATGAAGAAGTTGCCAGTCTGATTAGAAAGAATTGCGATCGCTTTGAGGTCCCAAATGTTCGGGTCATAGAGGGCAGTGCCCCCGATTGTTTTCAAGGTTTAACTTTAAAGCCTGATCGCATTTGCATCGAGGGAGGCAAGCCGATCAAAGAGATTCTCAAGCAAGCTTGGCACCATCTTCAGTCCGAGGGCAGGATTGTGGCAACTGCTGGTAATTTAGAAAATTTATATACGATTTCTGAAGGCTTATCTGAACTACAGGCTCGCAACATCGAAGTTGTCCAGTCTGCTGTCAATCGCTTAGAAACTAGAGGCATTCACCAGACTTTTGCTGCGGTTAATCCGATGTTTATCCTCAGTGGGGAAAAGCTTTAAGAAAGGGATGAGGGATAAAGGATGAGGGATGAGGGATAAGGAATAAGTAATAAGTAATTAGGCAGGAAGGATGAAGGATAGATTTTATGGATAAGAGTCTTTTGTCCTTGAGCCCGCAGACGAAATATAATTTGCTGCTGTTATTTGCAGCGGGACTTTTTTTTTGGATAAGTGTTACTTGTTTGTTGTCTACTTTGCCGACCTATATTCAAGATGTGGGAGCATCCACAGAGGAGATAGGGCTTGTTATGGGCTGTTTTGCCATTGGCTTATTATGTTTTCGGCCTTGGTTGGGACAAGCAGCAGATCTTAGAGGTCGTAAACTAGTAATTTTAATTGGAACTCTTGTTGCAGGAATTGCTCCTATTGGTTATCTTTTTTGGCAATCCATTGGTGGCCTCGCAGCTATCAGAGCGTTTCATGGCATTAGTGTGGCGGCTTTTACGATTGGCTATGGTGCTTTAGTGGTGGATTTTGCTCCCCGAGGACAAAGGGCGACTTTAATCGGTTACATGAATTTGGTCTCGCCTCTTGGTATGGGTTTGGGCCCCGCTTTAGGGGGATTCTTGGTCGTCTCCAATAGTTATCGGTTACTGTTTGGCGTTGCTGCTAGTTGTGGCATTTGCTCTTTAGTTTTGGCGACTCAACTGAGGAAGATCCCCCAAAACATAAGAACTCCCCAACTGAAAACTTCAGAGGAACAACCGTTACGCAGTTTTAAAGAATTAGTCCAAGACCCTGCTTTGCTGACCCCGACGATTGTTTTGTTGCTTGTTGGGCTAGTTTTTGGCACTTTAATAACTTTCTTACCTTTGTTTGCTAGAGATCTCAAATTGGATTTTAATGTAGGGTTCTTTTATTCGATGGCAGCGGTTTCTAGTTTTACCGTCCGTCTTTTTATCGGGAGTTTTGCAGATCGTTATGGTCGGGGAATTGCTATCAGTAGTAGCTTAGTATGTTATTTAGTTTCGATGGCTTTACTTGCGATCGCAAATGATCCTAGTATCCTATTATTGTCTGCGTTTATTGAAGGAATAGCTGGAGGAATCTCGATTCCGATGATTTTGGCTCTCATTAGCGATCGCTCTGAGCGTCAGGAACAAGGCAAAGTCTATGCTGTTTGTTTAGGTGGCTTTGATTTGGGAATGGCTCTAGCCGGACCGATTTTAGGTCAATTAGCTCAAGCTTGGAGTTATCGAGGTTTATTTTGGTTTTCGACTCTGTTATCTGCGATCGCTATAATAATTTTCATGACCCGTTCTAGCAAAAACTTGCCTCATTCTCTAAGATTTGCATTAGGCCGAGAAGCAGATCTTTATGCTAGAGACTAGCAATATTCCAAACTGTTAACTGATAACTGATAACTGATAACTGTTAACTGATAACCGATGACTACTAATATTCATAATTACGAACTGACTGAACTTGATACGAACCCTTATATTTCGCTAAATAATCAAGGTCATGAAGAAAAATTTTATCTCACCAAAGAAAGTTATCGCCTAGGAAGAGATCCCAATTGGTCAACTATTCCAATTCCTAAAAGTTGGACGGTGATGTCTCGAAGACAAGCAATAATCACCAAAGAAGGAAGTGAATATCGCATTCAAGAATATCGTAGTCCAGACAGAGCAACCGATAAATCTACAGGCAATGGTATTTTTCTTGACCAGGCTCGGATCACAGGAGGTTATCTACTCCGCAATGGCAGTCAACTTCATATTGGGTTAGATCCTCGGTATCAAATTATTCTCACCTATCGCAATCCAAAAAGTACTAATGCTCCCCTACCCAACAAACGTCGCTTGGACTTAACTGGTTTGACAGAAGGTAGAATTGAATTGGGGAGATCTCTCAATGCTCGCAACTACGCTTCTATGCAGTTAGCTTCTCCGACAGTTTCTCGCCTTCACTCTACAGTTTATTCCGATGGCAAAGGAGGTCATGTTTTACAAGACCATAGTTCTAATGGAACTTTTGTTAATGGTCATCGGATTGGCAAAAATCAATTACTCCATCGGGATGATACAGTTCAAATTGGCCCCTATAATCTCATTTATACTGGCACGGCTTTAGAGTTAAGTAGTACTACCAGAAATATTCGTCTTGATGCCCATAACTTATCACTAAAAGTTTTAGATAAAGCCAAAGATCAAAAAACACTGCTCGACGATATTTCCTTAGCTATTGAACCAGGACAATTAGTTGCTTTGGTAGGAGGTAGTGGCTCAGGAAAATCTACCCTGATGCAATCTTTATTACAAATCAATAATCTCGATTCGGGAGAAGTATTCCTTAATGGGGATGATTTACGGCAAAATTGGGCAATTTATCGTTCTCAGGTTGGTTATGTTCCTCAAGAGAATATTATCCATCCCAACCTAACGGTAGAAGAAGTGCTTAAATATGCTTGTAAGTTACGTCTACCCCCAGATACCAATGTCAAAGGGGAAGTGGGTAAGATTTTAGAGCAAGTCAAGCTCACCTCAGTTAGTCATACCTTAATCAGTAACATCAGTCCTGGACAAAGAAAATGTGTCAGTATTGGTGTGGAATTATTTTGCGATCCCAAATTATTTTTCCTTGACGAGCCCACATCAGGATTAGATCCTGGTTTGGAGAAGGAAATGATGCAATTATTACGGGAATTGGCAAATCAAAATAGAACTATTATTTTGGTCACTGATGCTACGGCCAATATTGCAGTTTGCGATCGCATTGCTGTGTTGGGCTTAGGAGGTCAACTCTGCTATTTCGGACCACCCCAGGAAGCTTTAGAGTTCTTTGGGGTGCCAGAAGGCGATTTTGCAGATATTTATATTGAATTAAATCAAGGTAAGACAGAAAAAGCAATTCTTGCTAATGTGGGCAATTGGCATCATAAATTTCGGCAATCACCTCAATACAATTCCTATATTCGCCATACCCTAAGTCCAGGAAAACAACAGCAACAGTCTACTGACACCTCAATTAATACGGGAATTTCGGCCTTTAAGCAACTGTTGTTGTTATCCCAGCGTTATTGGCAATTGATAAAACGCGATCGCGTAAGTCTCATCCTGGCCCTTCTCTCCGGTCCCCTCACTATCTTGATCACGGCCTTCTCTTTGGGAATGGGATTACCTGTCAGCGTGGGTGGTAATCATATCTTAGAATCATTATTTATTTTTAGTGGTATTTCTATTTGGATTGGATTATCCAACTCAATTCAAGAAATCTCCCGGGAGTCGGCAATTTATTTTCGCGAAAGACTGTTAAATCTGGGACTAATTCCCTATATTGGCTCAAAACTCCTAATCCGTAGTGGTATTGCTTTAGTTCAAACGATTTTAATTACAATTTCGATTTTAGTCTTATTTCGATTTTCAGGTTCTACTTTGATATCCTGGCCCATTGGCCTAGCAATCACAACCTTTCTAACTCTGATTGCTAGTACTAGTCTTAGTTTGATGGTTTCTGCCAGCGTCAAAGATACTAATCAGGGGATTAGTATTTTGCCCCTAATCATGATTCCGCAAATTATTCTCTCGGGAGTCTTATTTCAATTAGATGGCCTGTCGAAAATAGTATCATGGTTCATGATAAGCCGTTGGTCAGTAGGAGCCTACGGAATTATTGCCCAGGTCAATGAGATACCAGGTGCCACTATGGCTAATAACGAGGTTTACCAGGCAGATTGGAATCATTTATTATTCAATTGGGGAATCTTATTAGTTCATATTTTGGTTTATCTGGTGATTACAATGATCGTTCAGAAACGTAAAGACATTTTTTAAACATTGGAAGGCAGAGGGCAGAGGGCAGAGGGCAGAGGGTTTTGAGTCCATTTAGATTTTCTCATCTAAACATGTGTTTTTAGAATCGGATTTAGTATGACTTGTCAAATCCTCTTGCCATTCCAGAAGTTTTCCGTAGTTTTCTCTCAAAGTTATAAATCAGTAATTTTCAATTTTCAAACTCGTGCGTTCCCTTGCTAGGTCGACATTCCCTTGCGTCTTTCGCCGACGCGGGCTTCGACCTCTGTCGGCGGCGCGGGGTCGAGACCCTTCGGGTAGAGCTCCGCAAGCGTCAATTTTTAATTTGCAATTGTAACTTTTGCTTGAGAATTAAAAAGAAAAAGGGAATATCTTCCAACAAATATCTTCTCCATAATCTCTTGGGCTCTTGCATCAGTCGATAAAGCCATTCTAAACCTGCTTGGCTAACCCATTTGGGAGCTCTAGCACGGAAATCAGCCTCAAATTCAATAGTTCCACCGATCGCAAAAAAGGTTTTGATCTTATTCAATTGTGACTTATGACTATTAATCCATTTTTCTTGTTTGGGTGCACCAACCCCAACGGCTAAAACTGTAGCCTCAGAGTTATTGATAAGTTGGATTATCTTGTCGCATTCTGCTTCGTCTTTTTCAAACCCAAAAGGCGGACAATAAGAATCGATAATCATGTCACGCCCTACTTTGGCATTGATATTCTTGCGAGCAATTTCCGCCGCACCTTCGACACCACCCAGCAAGAAAATCTTAACCTCTTCATCATGCTGATAATGCTCATAGAAAGCGGGAAATAAATCAGAACCTGAAATCTTCTCTTTGATAGGCTGACCGAGAAAACGTGAAGCTAGCATCAGCAATTGACTATCACAAACACGATAATCTGCTTGATGATAAATATTGTAGAAACTACGATCCTTTTGCAGTTTCATAATGTGATCGATATTGGGCGTAAATACTACACCACCAACTTTAAGTTCGTTGAGTAGCTCCAACAGACTTAAATTATCAATTGAGACATTTAAAATATTTACGGACTTCACTGCTTCTTCTCGGGGAATAATCATTTGACGATTTATTTTTTACTTGTATGTCTAGGCAAATTATCTTTGCTCTGATGTATTGGGCTGTTAGGTACTATTCAACAAATAAATGCAGCACTAAATTAATTAAATACAGCACTAAATTAATTTGGTTTATCTTAATTTGCTTTATCAAGGTCATAATGATTTATGACGATAGTGATATAAGCTGATATTCAAGTTATTACGAGTTTATAACGAGACTCTATAATAAAAATTATTGTTTTCATGAAGTTTTATTCAAGACAATAGCTTTGTGAGTATTTTTACTTAAGCATATATAACTATAGACGATCAAGCACGTAAGTCCAATTAAAAGCGATCGCATTTTCTCCGGTTCTGCGATCGCTATGACTTGTCAAACTAGTGGGCACAAGCGTCAATACAGCCCTCATTCAAGAAGCTTGAAAACCTTATTATAAAAAACTCTTGACTCTTGACTCTTGACTCTTGACTCTTGACTCTTGACTTCCCCACAGCACACTAGCTTTCTGTAGCTTCTGCTTTTGCGACAAATCTTTCTTCGGCTGTCGTCATCACCTGCTCAAATTTTTCCAGGATTTCCCCTGGATATTCTTCAAACACTTTAGTAGATAAAGATAACCGATTGTTATATTCATCAACCTGAGCAATCACTACTTTGATTTCTTGCCCAATTTGGAGAATATTTTCTAACGAATCAGTCCGAGTGCCGCTGACTTCTTTCACATGGAGTAGACCTGTCACTCCGCCAAGATCAACAAAGGCTCCATAGGGTTTCATATTAACTATTGTTCCCGTCACTAATGCCCCTTCTACCAATCTAGTCAACGCCTCAGCTCGCATGGCATTGCGTTGGGATAATACTAATTTACGTTTTTCGGGATTAACTTCGATGAAGGTAACAGTTAAAAGTTGTCCGATCAAAGATTCTAGATTATCTCTTTGCCGTAAATGCGATCGCGGAATGAAACCACGTAAGCCCTCGACATCGCCAGTAATACCACCTTTATTGACTCCTGTAACTCTGATTTGGGTTGATTTTGAACTCTCAGAAATTTCGGTGACCTTATCCCAAGCATCCTGTAATTGCATTTGGCGACGAGATAAGGTGACCTGTCCATCAGCATTTTGTTCTTGGATAATTAGAAATTCAAATTCTTCGCCAAGGGGAATAATATCGGCAATATCTTCGACAACCTGTAACGCAGTTTCTCTAGTGGGGACAAAACCAGGACATTTCCCTCCAATATCAATATACGCACCTTCAGAATCATATTGAACAACTTTGCCTTTTACGATTTGCCCTTTTGCAAATTCATAATCGTATTTTTCTAACGCTTTAGCAAAGTCATCCATTGAAAAGGAAGCATTATTTTTGGAAGCAGCGGTATCGGAATTCATCTTTATTATTGTTATGGGTGATTAAGCCATTGTAAAGAAGACTTGCGTCTAGAATTGGCTTTTATAACTTATAGTTCATAATTCATAATTTTGAGCTAAACAACTCTAAGATTTTTGGCCAAGCATCTTCGGCTGCTTCTGGGTTATAACTACCACGGCGATCGCAGAAAAAGCCATGATCAGCTCCAGGATAACGAAATATTTTGTGAGATACCTGTTGTTTGGCTAATTCACTCGCAATGACATCTACCTGTTCATTAGGAATTAAAGAGTCAGCATTCCCAAAAAAGGCATAGATTGTCCCTTGAATATTTTTAGTGCGGTTAATGGTGGGCTCGGTTTCCCCAGGACACCAATTAACAATGCCTGCTCCATAAAAAGAGGCTGTAGCTTTAATCCTTTGTAGGGTGGCCGCTAAATAGACTACATGACCGCCAAAACAAAAACCAACTGTTCCCACTCCTGTAGTTTTGACTTGCGGTAATTGGTAGAGATAATCGATCGCGGCGTCAAGATCACTGAGTAATTCGGTGGCAGTAGTTTTGATTTTATATTCTCGTCCAATTTTCACATCTTCTGGCTGATATCCTGTGGTGAAACCTGGTGCTTGGCGTTGATACATGGCCGGTGCGATCGCGACATAACCCTGTCGAGCAATTCTTTCAGTGACATCTCTAATATGCTCATTAACGCCAAAAATCTCTTGAATCACAATAATTGCAGGATAAGTCCCCTCGGCGATCGGACTTGCTAGATAGGCATCGATTTCTAAGTCTTGATTGTTGATTTTGACTTGCTTGGTTTTAATTTGAAATTTCATGGTAACTAACCAACTCGTAAAGTATTTTGAAGTAAAAGACAATTAAACGTCATCAATAGGAGATAATCAGGCTAAATTTTAAATGAATTTTGACCTGAAATAGTCATTTTGTACTTTAGCAGCGGAAAAATTTTTTAATTAACTGGAGATTAATAATAAAAAATGGTCTATTCAACTCTCATTGCCACAGCTTCCTCTTTTCCTTTATCTGATGGTTGGACTCCAACAATAGGTATCGTAATGATTCTTTGTAATGTTATGGCGATCGCTATTGGTAAATCCACAATGCGAGATCCCGGTGTTGGTCAAGCCTTGCCAATGCCTGAAATGTTTGGTGGTATGGGTTGGTCTGGTTTGCTCGCAACCACTAGTTTAGGTCATATAATCGGCATTCTTATGATTGTCTTGCTGGATACCTATGGTGTAATCTAGTAGTTCATAAAAGAATAATCTGCAAGAAAAGCTATGGGGCCATTATCTAAAGCTCCATGGCTTTTTTCTTGATAATATTTTGTGCAACGTCAGTTAGACGAATTTTTTTTGATTAAATTTCCCAAGTTGAACAAGGAAGTAATAAGCTTTTTCGCAAATCCCTAAATCCCCAAATCCCTGCTCAGAACTAGTAAATTTTGTACTCATCGAACTCACATTATGCATGTTTAGTCTTTTCTAAAGCGCTCCTTAGCAGACTTAAAAGCCTGCTCCATTACTAACTGAATCTTTTGCGGATCAGGTTTTTTCCCGCCCATCAGATCCCCAAAATAGACACAAGCTCCTTCTCCCAAGGCCCAAGTATAGGCAGCAGCCCAAGAAGCAGCCAATATGCTTCCCATACCAGGAATAAATTTAATCAACTCTCTTCCCACAGCCTGGGCGAGAAATCCCCCGGCGATCGTACTCACCACACCTCCTGCCTGGGAAGGGTTTAAGGTTTGTCCATATAGTTTCCCTAACAATCCGACCAAGGAAACCTGTAATGCCGTGAGAACAGGCATAGTTGCAAAAGGAAGAGGTACCGCAGCTAAGGTTGCGGCAATAGTCGAGAAAGCAATTATGTAACGTCGGGCAGTGTCTCGATAAAGATTGCTAATTTGCTCTCCTGCACCTTGATCAAGCAGTTGATAGATTGCTTTAGCTTCGGCTTCTGGTAACAATTCGGCCAAGGTATCCCGCAACGCTTCTAATCCATAGAATACGGGATTATAACCATCTTCTTCGAGAGTAAAATCAATTAGGATAGCGCGATCGCATAAACTGGAAAAATTTTCCTGTAAGACTGTAAATAACTGAGTAATTTCTTGGTAGTCAGGAGGGTAGCTCGGATGATCGGTAATTTCGGCGGGATAAACTTCATGGAGGCAGGTAATCGCTAGCAAACAGGGGATATGAGGATATTTCTCTCGCAATTTGGTGGCAATTTGTTTTAACGTATCTAGGGCAAAGTCATTAATTTTGATTGTCAGAATTAAAATATTAGCGCGATCTCGATTGTTGGCGAGTTCGCTTTCTAATTCCCGGACAATAGTCTCAGTGCTCTGCTCGACATCCCCCAAGCCAACAGTATCCGTGAAAATGAGTAGCGGCAAATCTTCAGACGGATAGGCATAACGCTGGGTATTTTGAGTGTGAGGACGATATCCTTGCCCGATAATTTCTTCGGAAACCCCTGTTAATCCTCGGACAATCGAGCTTTTTCCTGCTTGGGGTTTGCCAATCAACAAAGCTTCTGTGGTTGGTAATTCTTGTTTGACCCGAGCCAAAATTTCGGCAACTTGCTCGTCACTAACATTTAGAGATTTAGTAATTCTATTGATTTTGGGGAGCAAGGTTTGTAAGTTGCCCGTTGTATTTTTCCAGATGCCGATGGCATTTTTGAGAATATTTTTGCTTCCTGATAGCCTAGGAAATCGACTCTTTTGCTCGTGATTCTCTTCTTCACTCATAAAGCTTTTACAGATCTCAACAAAACCGAATTGTTCCTTTTAAATTGTATAGAATTATTCTCGATCGCTTAGTTAAAAAAAGCAAAATAAAAACATGCTCTATCATTTAGACTTTCAAGTAGAATATTCCGACACAATGAGCCAGCAAGACCTATTTGCTATTTGGGCAGAAGAGGCGGACGTTGCCTTAGGAGCGAAGGAGGCAGGAGTTGTGGTTGATTTGTGGAAATGTGTCGGGACACGTCGGGTAATCGCGATCGTGAATGTAGATTCACTAGATGAGCTTGATCGCATTGTCTTTGGTTTGCCAATTATGAAACAAATGGGACAACATGTGCAAATTCAAGTTACCCCACTTCGTCGTTATGAAGATTTTGCCGCAGATGTCAAATCGATGATCATTCAATGAAGCAATAGACTTTTTCCTAGATCCCCAAATCCCCAAATCCCCAAATTCTTATTCAGAACTAGTAAATTTTGGACTCACCGAACTCACATTAATTAACTTTTAGCAATGGCACTAAAACTATTCAATTGTTTAAACTGTTTGGCTTGTTCCTGCATTCGTTCATAAATGCGATCGCATACCAACTCACATAACTCAAAGGTCAAGGGATCACTCACTTCGTAGTAAACACTGACACCTTGAGGCTTACGAGACAAAATACCTGCTTGAGTTAAAAGTTTCAGATGTTTAGAAAGATTGGCTTGTCCTAAGCCTGTGGCTACACCAATTTCGCTAACATTCATCGCCCCTGATCTTAAACAACTTACAATTTGCAACCGACTAATTTCCGATAGCACTTTAAAATATTCAGCTACTGGGGCTAGAAAATCGGCAGTTTTATTTTGCAGTAACTTCTCGGTCATAATGATTATTGATAGTAAATTTGAAAAATAATTGAATTTTATAAATAATAGCATTATATAGCCATACAGTTAAATAGCTAACAAAAAATTGTCACTTGTTTAAATCGAAGGCAGAAGAATGAAGGCAGAAGGCAGAAGGTAACGGGCATAGTGGGAGAATTAGACTCACCACTATGCCCTGTTCCACTTAAAGAAGTAGAGGAATTCAACCTAAAGGGATAAGTTAGAAGTAGTTTTATCCTTCTGCCCTCTCTCTTGGTGAGCGTCTCTTGGTAGACATTCCCTTGCGCCTTT
>NZ_ALVZ01000190.1 GCF_000332055.1 Xenococcus sp. PCC 7305
GATTCAACTGTAATTTCTACATTTGCAGTCGCTGTTCCTCCATTTCCATCAGCAATAGTATAGCTGTAGGTATCAATCCCGTTAAAGTCTTCTTCTGGAGTATAGGTAATGCTGCCATCTGCGTTAATAGTAGTTGTGCCATTGCCCCCATCGGTAGCGCTGGTTACTGTTAGGAGATCTTCGTCGGGGTCACTATCGTTGTCTAATACTGCTGTAGTTACTGCTGTATCTTCATCTGTTGTATCTTCATCATCATTCGCTATGGGCTCAGTGTTAAAATCGTTAATCGTTACATTTGCAGTATCAGTTCCGCCATCTGAATCAGTAATCGTATAGGTGAAGCTATCGCTATCGCTAAACTCATCAAGATCAGGGGTATAGGTAAAGGAACCATCAGCGTCGATACTCACTGAACCAGCTAGAGGCTCACTATTTGCAGTAACAGTGAAAAGATCACCTTCGGGGTCGCTGTCAACACCGTCTCCTGTATTATCGCTAATCAGATTGCCACCGATAGAAGGCTCCCCATTAAGAGTGTAAATATTATCAACTGCATCGGGAGGTAGATTATCCGTAACCGTTACAGTCAAAACTTGCGTCGCACTCAACCCCTGAGAATCAGCAACCTCAATTTCAAGTTCGTAGTTATTATCAGTATTGATATCCAGAGGGTTTTCAAAATCGGGGGCTGTGT
The DNA here is from genome assembly GCF_000332055.1 of Xenococcus sp. PCC 7305. Taxonomy (GTDB): domain Bacteria; phylum Cyanobacteriota; class Cyanobacteriia; order Cyanobacteriales; family Xenococcaceae; genus Xenococcus. The sequence goes on from NZ_ALVZ01000190.1 coordinate 695, forward strand.
CGAAGTCTACTATGCCAGTAATAGGATCTATGTTAAATAATGCTGAGTCGGCCCCTCCAATAATGCTATAGGTAAGTCCTAGTCCTTCAGAATCATTATCATCAAGGGACATTACATCGATAACTAAGGTTGTATTCTCTAGTATATTTGCAGTGTCAGGACTGATAATTATGGGAGGATCATTTTGATCAACATTTACTGTTAAGTCCACAAGATCACTGAGACCTCCAGAATCAGTAACTGTGACTTGAACCTCATAATTATTATCACCATCAGCATCTTCAGGATTCTCAAAATCCGGTGTATTAACAAAGGTTAACTCTCCTGTCTCGTTATCTAAGTTAAACAGAAGCGCATCTAAGCCTGTTAAGCTATAGGTCAATCCTTCTCCTTCAATGTCTAGATCATCAGTGGTCTCAATATCTATGACATCGCTTTGCCCGGTAGGAATACTAACAGTGGCAGGAGTAGTATCAGGAATGATAATAGTAGGAGCTTCATTCGGCAAAATAGTAGCATTACCAGGTAATGTCAATGCCACCAGAAAAATAGAATCGTCATTAGAGGGATTAGCCGTATCAATCTGAATAGAACTATCGCCATCATTGAGGAAATCTGTCAAATCATATAATTCGTCATCGCTAGCTAAATTGTCAAAAGGATCAATAGGATTGTCTAATGAATCACCTACCCCACCAACAGTGATCAGTGCACCATTACTGGCAGAGCCATCGTCAAAATCACCTGCTGAACTTGTTAGTCGCACGCCGTTGATATCAACTTCACTAAACTGGAGATCAGGAAGAGTTCCCCGCACAAATCCAAACTGGATTCCTAAAGCTAATTGAGCTATAAAGTCTGGATCGCTTTTATCTATAGGATCAGCTAGAAACACGGTGTTCGTTTGTGGCGTCGGCCCTGTAAGCCCACCTTCTAAGAGGAAAATGCTTCTTTCTGGCAAAGACGGATTTGAGTAAATAACAGATAGACTCGTTCCCTCAATAAATTCAGGTTGACCTGTAGTAGTTTCACCAACAGCAAAATCAAATAGTCCGCCACCGAGGCCCACCCTATCGCTAACAATGGAGGTAACATCTGCACGACCTGTTTCAAAGTTCAATACTGAAGCATCCCCTACATTTTCTAGCCAAGTGATATCAACTAATTGATCATCAAAGCTAATAGTATCGGGTTGGAAAGATACGTCAAATGTTCGGGTTGCCACATGCAAATAGGCAGCCTCTATTGTTGAACCTGCAGGAATATCAGCTTGTAATAATCCTGAATCGGAGGTCCCCAATCCGTCGGTAGAAATCCCAGTAGGCCCAATAAATGTAGCAGCTATATCTGGATCAGGTTGAATCAGATCTAGAGAACCTAAATCTTCATTTAAATCAGCAACTGTGACAGTCAAATCTTGATCATCTGTCAGTCCACCAGAATCAGTCACTATGACTTGAACCTCATAATTATTATCGTCATCAGAATCTCCAGGATTCTCAAAATCTGGTGGATTAATAAAGGTTAAGATACCAAAGCTATTAATCGCAAATAGTTCTTCATCTGCTCCTGCAAGACTATAGATCAATCCTTCTCCTTCAATATCTAGATCATCAGTGGTCCCGATATCTATGACATTAGTTTGTCCTTCCAGGATACTGATAGTTGCAGGATTAGTTTCAGGGTTGATAATAATAGGATTTTCATTGACAAAAGGAGTAATAGTAATTGAACTTGGTAAGTTTTGTGCTCCACGGGAATCTGTTGCTTGAAACTGGATAACAAAACTTTGTTCAGCTTGGGAAATAGTGGGAGTCCAATTAACAGTTATAGTGGCTGGATCATTAGGAATTATAGGATTAGGGACAAAAGTCATCCCTGGAGGTGGATTTAAGGGGACTAGAGAAGCAATATCGTCATCGTCTGGGTCATCAGCTGTTACGGTAAAAGATAGTTGCTGTCCTACTTGAGAAGATAATGGACCAGCAGGATCAAAGCTAATTAGTGGAGCTTCATTTACAGTAGAAGGATCTACGATCTCCAAAATGAAATCAATCGGACTTGATGCTCCTACAGAATCTTCCATAATGACTTGGGTAGTCCACAAATCACCTACAACTGTAAAATCAGGTGTTGCGACATTCTGCCAGCTTAAAAGCCCGGATGAACTTACGACTAAGCCATTTGGGAAGGGAACAATTCCACTTTCTACTGTAGTAGCTAAACGAAAGGTGACATTATCTCCGTTAGGATCTACAAATGGAATTTGGAAACTAAAATTAGCATCATCAGGAACTGTAACAATAGAAGGCAAGCTACTAAAAGGTGGTAGATTGCTTGGGCCATTAGTTCCACCACCGTCAATAGTAACAGTTGTTTCTGTCCTATAATCAGAATCACTACTATTTTGCAGAGTTGAAATTCGAGCAAAGTTCTCGAAAAAAGCTGTATAGTTCCCTGGTGAAGTATAGATGTAATTAATTAGATCGCCACCGGCATCTACAAGACGACCTTGAATTACATCGGCTTGGGAATCAGCCACTGTTATCTCTAAGTACAAAGACTCAGACGATCCATCGCCAAAGTTTAGAGTTCCAACATTTATTATCTCGCCTACTCCGGGAGTTCCAAAAAAACTTCTTCGATAAGCTTGTTCACCACGAAATTGAATCGCTAATGGATCATCTGAATTAGGATTATCTTCCCAAAAAAGCGTTGCATATCTAAAATGTGACATAAAAATATCTCTCTTTCAATTTTGGATAATGAACAAAATAAAAATTTTTTAGAAGTCAAAATTACAAAATTAATTGAATTTAAACTTCTGATTATTGATGAGCAATAAAACAAAATTATGCCTAATAAAGCTGTAAAAACTGCGATTATAAGTTGCTTATCGTTAAAAAAGCTTACCCGGATTCGATAGCTACCAAGGGTTGCCAATGATAGTAAAGGCACTCCAGTAGCGAGGATGAGTTAAATCTATATCCAGTTCTGTAATTTCAGCAGGTAAATCAAACGTTACGTCTTCCACAATTAATTTTCCTTTTTCTAAACGAACTTCTTCATTCAATAGAGACAATTGAGCTTGACGCAAAGCTTCAGCTTTAATTGGTGAACTTTTAAGCTCCCTATAAAATTGAGACATTAATGACAAAGTCCCAGAATCACTCACGTACCATAAACTTCCAAGGGCCGATTTAACTCCTGCCTGATAAGCTAAGCTGGCAAACCCATATTCGGCATCTCTATCTCCCACCGCAGTGTTGCAAGCACTCAGCACGATAAGTTGTACTAACGGATTGTTTAATCCCAGCTGTCTAACTTCGTCTATACCCAATTTGCGATCGCCAAACTGAATGAATGAATTAGAAGGTTTTCCCGGTAAAAACTCAGCATGAGTGGCAAGATGCAAAATGCCAAATGGTTGATTGGTTTGAGTTTGTTGGAGATTCTCTACTGTAAAGTCTTCGTTGAGAAAGGATTCTCCTTCCCATAGACTTTGGGCAATAATATCCAACTCGGTCGGTACTGCTGGAAGAGGTGATAATTCTGGGTCGGCAAAATTATCAGCCCCCATAGCTAATATTTCGACATCCCGAATATCCTGGTATTTGGTATTCGTCAGCCTGAAACTAGGTATCATTCCCACACTATATTTTTCGATCAGATATTCTTCCCCATCATGTAATGCGGCTAAAGGTAGGGATCGAATTCCGCTATCCAAAATAAAAACAAGATTTTCTATTTCTCTTGCTTTTAGCTCTTCCCTAAGAGGTTCAATTAGCCATTGATACAGTTGTTGTGATGGGGGTAAATATTTTTCCTCGGGCAATCCATAAAAAACACTATCGCTAAAACGATTGGCAGCTGCTGTAACTTGAGCTCGATCTGTCCCCTTGATTCGTCTGCGAACAGCATCTCCTTTTGCCGTGACTAATATTAGTTCTAGTTCATCATCGGGTTGGGGAAAAAAACCAACTTGGCCACTATTTAGAGTAGCTTCTGAAGGATAAAACACTGCATAAATGACTGCTGGTTTAATTCCAGCTTCCTCTTCAATTTTAGTGAGGTCTTGCTGAATTTGGGCTAAAGAAACCTCTGATGTTTCTTCCTCTAATTCCCCAATATAGTATTGATAGCTTGTAGTCAAATCTTCATCCACTTTCGCTATTCGTTGAGATAATTCCCGAGGAGGAACTCTATTTTGCGGATAAGAAGTAACTAAGCCTGGTGCCGGTGAGGTAGGAACATTCGGGGTGGGCTGAAGATTGGTTTCGATTTCAATACCCTGTTCTGGAGTAAACTCTGGTGGCCCATCAACTGTTACGCCAGTGGGTACATCAATCGTGCCATTGCCATCAAGATCAATCCCAATTAGACCGTTGTTTGAGGGAATAATTATTTGAGCAGCAACAGAATCAATTGTTAGTGTTAAATAACCTGTTGCTAAGAATATGCAAGATATTACATTGCAGCGGTTGAGAACCGAGGAACAGATTCTACTCTTTCTTTTATTGCTGGGAGAAACCATTGTGCTTTTAGTAGTTTTTTTGAGTTTTTAATAAGAAAATATACTAATTATAGTATCGATCAAAGAATAGGTAAACTTCATGATTTTTAAAATAAACCATCCGCAATTGTAATTGACTTACGATAATCTCCTAAGATTATTTTTTACAGCTCCCCATAGTATTCACAACTTCAACAAAAAACTCTCATTGTTCTTAATCAATATTAACAATTGACTGACTCAATTAAATCAAGAATAAATTATTCTTTTAGCCTCAAATTCCAACATGTTCCTAAACTAAAGAGTAGCTTCATGGTAAAACTCCACCTGAAAATATTAAGTTTTCGTTACTCTATCTTTCTAATAGTCTGAAAATGTTTTTTCTTATATTACTTAAATAACATGTACAGTTTGTAATACTTAACATCTGCCTACTCTTAAACTTAAATTTTTTCTGTCCGGGTTTCGAGATTTTTTCAAAAAACGATTTTGTCATTTTTAACGAATTAACAAGGGTTTTAGGGCTAAATACAGACTATGAATACTTGAAAAATTTTTACATACCAAACATTGACAAAATTTAAATTAGTGTTATATTAGTGCTTTTAGTAATAGGGAATTCAAGTTGGTTAAAATTGATTCAAGTTGGTTAAAATCAACTTTGCTCGGTAAGTAATTCAAGTTTTATCTATAAAGTTTGATCTATTTCTGATGCATATTGTATTACAAAAAGATGCGGTTTTTAGATGACTAAAAAGATAGTTGGGACTATTATAAAAGTGATTTTTTGTTAATTTAAGTTGTAAGCAAATGAAATTTATATTTAAGCGCTTTATGACGTTATATTTTGGCTGCGATAATTCATTTATATTAAAAAATAATTATCTATTTTTCATTGTATTTTTTCTTAGCTTGGTAAGTTCAATTGACAATAATTGTTATGCTCAAGCAGGTATTAATTCCGAATTTGAACATCAAAAAGCTAATATTTTTTTATCCCAAGCTAATCAAGAATCTTTAACGGCTCCTTCCTCTACTCCTTTGAATAAAGTAGATCCACAAGCTTCTATTAAAATAGATACGATAACAGTTTCAGGTAGTACTATCTTCCCACAAGAGGATTTCAAGACAATTATTCAACCCCTAGAAGGCAAGATTTCTTCTCTGTCAGAACTAAGATTAGTTGCCGATCAAATAACTCAGTTATATTTACAGGATGGTTACATAACTTCGAGAGCAGTCATTAATTCTGATTCTCTTGCAGAGGGAAACATTCAAATAGAAATTATTGAAGGAGAGATCGAAGAGATCAAAATTATCGGCGCAGACAAATTAATTAAATATGTTCGTTCTAGGGTTAATTTGGGGGCTGCCTCTCCTCTAAATACTAGGAAACTGGAAGAACAACTACGTCTACTAAGAACAGACCCTTTAATAGAGAATATAGAAGCTAATCTCTCCGCTGGTAGTGGGATAGGCCGAAGTACATTGATAGTCAGAGTGAAAGCTGCTAAACCTTTAGCGTTGGATTTTGGGATAGATAATTATTCGCCTCCAAGTGTTGGTTCAGAACGTTTAGGTTTAGAATTGGCTTATCGGAATCTTAGTGGTTTGGGAGATACATTTTCAACTTCATATTTTCCTAGAATAGAAGCTTTTAGTGATACATTTGATCTAAATTTCCAATATCAAGTTCCCATTAATCCCAAAAATGGAACTATTACTGCTGAAATTGAGCTTAACAGAAATGAAATTGTTAATGGGATTGGGGAAGATTTTGATATTAATGGAGAAACAGAACTTTATAGATTAAATTATCGGCAACCAATAATTCGGAGCACAAAACAAGAAGTTGCTTTGTCGCTAGGCTTTGATTATCAGGATTCACAAACTTTTTTACAAGAAGATGGTTTTAGCTTTATCGCAGGACCAGAAAAGGGAGCAAGTAAGACTAGTGTGCTTCGCTTTGGACAGGATTATATTTTGCGTCAACCTAAGGGCGCTTGGGCATTTGCTTCTAGTCTAAATTTGGGAATAGATCTTTTTGATGCTACTACTAATAGCTCTGAGTCTGTTCCCGATGGGAAATTTTTTAGTTGGTTAGGTCAAATACAAAGAGTACAAGTACTTAATAAGGATAATTTTCTAATTATTCAAAGTGAGTTTCAATTAACTCCTGATAGTTTGCTGCCATCTCAACAATTTATTATTGGGGGTGGTCAATCAGTAAAAGGATATCGTCAAAATACGAGATCAGGAGATAATGGGTTTCTATTTTCTATTGAGGATCGTTTTACTGTAAGTAGAAGTACAGCTGGTCAACCAATCTTCACTTTGGCCCCTTTCTTTAATATGGGTGCTATTTGGAATGCAGATGATAATCCTAATGAGCGGCCAAATCAAAATTTTCTAGCGGCGCTTGGATTAGGATTTATTTGGCAACCTATTAGTGATTTGAATATCCGACTTGATTATGCACCACCATTAATTGATTTAGATGATCGTGGAGATAATGTTCAAGATGATGGATTTCATTTTAGTGTTCGTTACTCTAAAAAAATATAGATATAGCAGCAAGGCATAAAGACTAATTATCTCTGTATTAAAGTTTTTCAAAGAGAGTTCAATTCAATATACTAGCCAGGGCATAGCAGAATTTACGCTTGGGGAGAGTCTCTCTCTTGGGCAGTTGGAGTAATTCTGCCGTCTAACGGAGACTCGTTGCAGCAAAAACCCTCTCGCCTTTAGGCATGGGGTGTGTCAAATCAGTATAATCTGCGAATTTATTCATCATTCCCAATCCTGATTTACTTGTAGATTTATCCTTTCCATTTTAGGATTATCTAGATTCCTATTTGATCAATCTGATTTTCAGGGATTAAAACTTTGTCAACTAATACTACAATCAGATTTTCACTAACCTTTTCAATTTTCTGTACTGTTGAATTATTTAGCAAAATTGCTTCCGTTTGATCTTCGAGAACTACCCCTGTAATGCTTATAGTATTGCCATCGGAGGTAGTGATCTTTTGATTTTTAATATCATCTTCCGAAATTGTTCCAGGAATAGAATAATATTTGATTAATTTATTTATTTCTTCTGGATTCGATAGTTTCTCCTTGTCTTCAGCCGATAAGTTGTTGAATGCATCATCTACTGGAACAATGAGGGTCGTATTCAAATCTTCATTCTTCAATTCGGACTCTAAATCGCTATTTTCTAGCAGGGAAGCAAAAAAAGTTGCATCATGAACTTCAAGCCATCTCTTTATATCCTTGTTTGCACCTCTAAATAAACTAGCAGAAGGATTGAAAAAACTGGCAGAAGGATAGTATATTTGGTTTGAAGGATAGTATATTTGGGCTGAAGCATTAAGCTGAATATGAGAAATAGCAAACGCTAACCCAAGTACCTTAATTAGATTCTTCATATTAAGAAATGTCCATTCAATTTAATTAAGCACAAAGTCAAATGATTAACTTAATCTATTAAAAGTAGTATATCGTAAAACGACATGATATAGGTGATGTAATCCGCCAAGAAACGACATTAGTACCTTATCTTTATATTTTTATATCTTTGTCTTCTTATATATTTCACATACTTAGAAACAAATTTGTATTGTAGGACACATAAATATGTGGATAATAAATAGTCATGAGGATAATTTATGGTATTAGATTTTTGGGCGAAAACTAGTGGGACTTGGATTAATATTGTGACGGTTTTAATTGGTTCTAGTTTTGGTCTAATTTTAAAAAATCGGCTCTCGGCAAAAATACAAAGGATCATTACTCAAGGCATTGGTTTAGTGACTATTTGGATTGGAGTCACTATGACAGATAGTATGGGCAAGATTGATGCAGGAGCTATTAATGGAGTGGTGGTTGGATTGGTTGCAATTGTCTTGGGTGGTATTTTTGGTGAATGGTTGCAGATTGAAGAGAAATTAAAATCTATTGGAGATTTCTTAAAGGCAAAGTTTCGGGGACAGGGTTTGTTTACTGAGGGTTTTGTCGCTAGTAGTTTGTTATTTTGTGTGGGGCCAATGACTTTAATTGGTTGTCTAAATAATGGCTTAAATGGTGATAATACTTTGCTAGTCATCAAGGCAACTATGGATGGTATTGTAGCTATTGCCTTAGCTAATATTTATGGCATTGGAGTGGGATTTTCGGTTGTCGTTTTATTTTTTTATCAGGGAGGGTTGTCGTTACTAGCAGGTTTAGTTGCCAATGTGATTCCTGATCCGAATAATAATCCTTCTATTTTGCTTGTAAGTGGGGTGGGTGGGTTAATGATTATGGCGATCGGTTTTAATTTATTGGAAATTACGAAGATCCGGGTTGCTTCTTTTTTACCGGCGATCGCGATCTCTCCTGTTCTTTATTGTCTTATGGCCCTATTATAAATCCTTTGAAAACTGCTCGCTGTGAAGATGTTTTTTGTATTTTTCATAAAGAGCAACTCCTGGTAACTCTGTAGAAAATTGTGGGGGAATTCTATATTCACTAGCTGAATATTGTTCCCGAATCAAGGTTAAAGATTTATAGGGTTTTTCCCATTTTTTCAAGGTATTGAGTAGCAAAATAAATTCTTGATAGGCTTTGGAATGTCTGTTGACGAGCCCCATATATTGCAGCATCTTGGCGTAGGTTTCAGGAGAATGTTCCTCCTCGGAAACGCCAATTATCGGGGACAGTTTTTCAAAAACATCATAATTTTCCAAAACTAAAACTATCAAGCCCTTGAGTTGGAATAAATCTTGGGCGTCTAGTTGTTGCGTAATGTCAGATACTGTTCTTAAAATAGTGAAATCAGCTAATTGATATTTTTTAAACAAAGCTAATAATTTTAGCCCCAAATCATGTTTAGAAATTTCATTAACTTCTTTGATATAAGACTGTAATGCATTCCTGCCTTCTTCACTATTCAAAAGGGGAAGTATTTGACCAAGTTTCTTTTTCACCTTATCGCGAAAAACATCCTTATCAAGATCATCTGAAATAGTATCCGCAACGAAATTATAAAATTCTTGCTGTTTCCGACTGCGAAAACGCAATTCTGTTGATTCTAATTTTAAAAAACTACTTTGGGCTGCGATCGCAACTTCTAAATATTTAATACTTTGACCAATTGTTTGATATTCATTAAGACCTTGGTCAACCTGTTTTTTGAGCTTGATGTATACCATAAACTCTTCACTGCCAAATTTTTCATCGGAAATCCTCAAAGCCCTATTGGCCAAGGTTTTTAATTCCCTAAAGGTCTTATTGTGTAAAGTGACAGCCTTTTCTGGAGCTTTTGGCTTCCCATATTTTTCCTGTAAACCTTCAACAATCCCTTCTTCTAATACCTTGCCGACTGCTAGAAAAATTGGAGCCATCACAGTCATGAGGATTAGACTAAAGCCAACTATTAAAGGTAAAGGAAAAGTGTTACCTTTCTCACCAGGCAGAGCATCTAAAAGACCTTCACCTTGAAGCATGGCAACAGCTTGTTCGGGGTCAATCTCCGCTCCTTCGGCAAACTCGGCACCCAACAGATTATCTTCAGATGATAATAATTTACGAGCATCTATCATGCCCATCATCTCTGTATCTTCTTCAAGTAGTCCTAGATATCTCTCTTGAATATCTTGATTGATTTGGTCGGCATTGGGCAGTCCAGCTAATTCTTTATCTAAAATTGCTTCCGCTTCTTCTTGCGTAAGATTTGTTGGCTCGTCTAGAAATACTTGATAATAGTCTTCAATTTGCTTATTGAGTTGATCTACAGATTCTAAGCTATCTAATTTTTGTGATAGGTCAACTTGCAAATCCTGTGATTTGTTAGTTTCTGTAGCTTGATTTCCCGATAATAAATTAATAATATCTTGATTTTTGGAAGGCGATAGCAACAGCTTAACATTGCTACTGGAGTAACCGTATTTTCCTGCTAGCAAAGCACCTGCTTGAGTAGGACTAGTAATAGTTCCTAGACTCAATAGATACATAGTTGTTGCAATCGTGAAGTTTGAGCTTATGCTGATCGCGTAGCGCTTTGCCTTTGGCGAAATCGCGATTTTGTTTAGATATCTTCCCATGGTTACTCTATTCTCAAGAAATCCTGCCTCTTGTTTTTTAGAGTACCCATTTCTATTTTTCAATATATCTTGGTTGATGAATTTTTTATGTGCAGGGTAAGTATTTTGGTAAATTTAGGGCATCTGAAGATCAACGACTTGGCATATTTATTTACGTGTCAGGACTGATGTTAGGTTTTAGGTATATTCCCCGTTCCCTGTTCCCCGTTATATATAACGATCAAAAAATTGTGTTATCCAAAATTGTATTAGTTAAATTAGCGTCAGTTAAATTAGCTCCAATGAGCTTGGCTCCTGATAAATTAGCTCCTTGCAAGTTGGCATTTGTCAAATCGGCTTCGATTAACTTCGCCCCCGATAAATTTGTATTCTGCAAGTCTGAAGCTACAAGATTTGCCGCAATTAAATTAATTTTTGTTAGATTCTTACTCGCTAAGTTGGCATTTTGTAAATTGGCATAGGAGAAATTTCTTCTGCCCAAGGCATATCCTCTTAATAGATTAGCGCGATCGCTAATACTAATAGCTCTGACATTACTACTTGAAAACATAAACTTAAATTTCTTCCCATTGGCAATCACTTGTTCTAGCTCCCGATAAAAATCATAGTCCCCAATCCCACTCAAATTTACCCAGCCCCGAGTGCGAGTTAAACCGATAAATAGTTGATTGCGCAAAACTAGATTGTAGGGAGCTTTGCCTAAATTATCTAATCCAATAATATATACAACCGCAGCCTCTTGTCCTTTGGCTCGATAGCTATTGGCGATTGTCACTGCCCCAGAATGCCAAAATTTATTAGTATAGTTATTGCTTTTTTGCTCCAGTGAATTAATAGATTCAGTTCCAGGAATATAAATATTAATGTTTTGCCTCATTAGAAATTTGGCAGTTTGCTGGATTAAAAAATTGCTATTTTGAGTCGAGCCCAAAGGAATAATCAAAATATCATTGGCCAATAGCTCATCTTGCGATAAATTGTATTTTATCTTGGCAGCCAAATCAGTCAGCTCTTGCGGTCGAGAACTGTAAACCTGATAATTGACCATTTCGTCTTGCCACAGCGCTTCGATGGAATTAGCATCATTATTTGCTTTATATTCCAAGATAATTTGATCACCAGATTCCAGTTTGCCTGAGACTTGATAACCAATCGCTTCCCATTCTTCCTCATAATTGAAACTGGTTAAAATTGATTCTGGAGCTAAATAGCCCATTGCGATCGCATTTGCAATATTGAGAATGGAATCTGGACTGCGATAACAGCGAGATAGATTAATAGTTTTTGGAATATTATTGTGGTATTGCCCTGTCACTAAATGGGCTAATTCTTCTCCGAATAATACTTCTGCGGTAGGCACTTGAGAACTAGACAAATTTTGCATTTCATCATAGGCCCAAATCAATCTTTTTTGTTGGGGATGAACTGGATTGACAGGACGCAAAGCCTGATAAGCTAGCCAATAGAAGGGTTGTTTACCTTGATATTGCCATTGCTCTACTAATAAATCTTGACCCTCATCAACTAAAATAGCATCAAAAACCTGAGGAATCGCAGTAGTTTCCAATAAATAGGAACAGACTTCTCCTAAAGATTCATTCGGCTTTCTACTAACAGTTTCGGCTACGGGAATTGCTCTTTTTCTGGTTAAATTACAAATGGTACTATAAAACCCTGGTTGATCTTTGCTACCCCAAGCATGAAGGATTTTGAGATTAGATTTTTCCGCATCATATTGTTGTTCCCTGTTAGTAAAATACTGAATGCAGCGATTAACTTCTTCTGTGATTACTTCATAAAGACTTCTGGAAAAAAATACTAAGGCAATCTGCCATTGGGGATATTTTAAATGCATCAAAGCTGCTTTTTGGCAGAGGATCACTGTCTTGCCTGAACCAGCTACGCCGCGAATTCTCTGCATTCCAGTCGGAATTTGTTTGGCGATGAGCTCTTGTTGCCAATCTAATTGATTTAAACGCGATCGCGCTTGTTGCAAAATACGACGACGACTCTGTTTGTTCTGGCTAGTCTGCTTGACGTTGGTCTGATAAATAGCAGTTCCGGCTAAAGTTGCGAGTAACAGATTCCATTGAGTTATTGTCATTTGAGGAGCCAATCTTAATGACGAACTTGCCTTAATCACCGAATGAAGAGTTTTCGGTTGTACCAAATCATTTTTAAATAAAATCGGCGGATTACTTGGAAGTTGATTAAACCCTCTGGCTTGCCACTCTTCTTGTGTAATATAAGGTAGAGCGATTAATGCTTGAGCCGAAATTTGCTTATTCAAGATCGGTTCGCGATCGCTATAGTCTAATAGCGCAAACAATTGAGTTTCTGCCTGTTGATACGGAGCGCCATAATTAGTATAGAAATTCTGATATTGCCAACGATGTCCATTAATTCCTACTATCTGGGAAATTGCGATCGCTTTAACTTCAATGACAATTAAGCCTAAACTATAATCAGCAATTAGAATATCTGGTTCTTTGCGAAATTTGCCCCCTGGGGAAAAAACCGGATAACGCCAATAAGCCAGACAATTTCTCTCTCCAAATGCGGACTGAATTGCTTCCCAAACTAGTTGTTCCCCTTTTTCTCCCTTAGTTTCTAAGGGTTGTGTCGCAATAAATCTTCCTTTCATTGTTGCGCATGCTGTTGAGATAAGCAGGTTTAAGACTCCCTGACCTTATCTCAACTGATATCAAAATATTTATTCGGTGGTTGCCAAACTTTCTAAACTCAAGGGCACAAAATCACCATATATAGTGAAAGCGAGTAACATGGTCTCGCCTTCTTGGATTAATTTTCCTGTCAGAGCACAACTCTCATCCTTCCTCGCAACCGCCTCAGCAGTGGCACGAATATCAGAAGCCGCAAATTGAGGTCGATAATCTCCTGATTTTTGATGTACATAATTCCATAGGATATCTCTGATCAACGCCTGATATCCCTGATTTCCCGACAGTTCCTTTAGTTTATCCTTAAGGCTTCGTTCCAGACGGATACTGGTGACTTCCATTTCAGTGGTTGACGTACGAGTTAAAGTTCGCATAATTTGCTCCTATAAACGACTAGATATTTCGGTAATATTAGTGTAGTACTAAATACATTTATTTAGACACTACTGACAAGCAACCTTGGTGTTACTTCCTGAACTCTGCAATCCAATATTTCATCAAATCCGAGACAATAGCTCAGCAACAATATTGGATAAAAGATGTTTTTCCGTAGATATGAATAGCAATTGCATCTATATTACCAAGCTGGGAATCTAAACACGATCGCAGTACAGAGTATAGCTTTAATTACAACACAAACCACAGGAAGATTGAATTAAAAATTCAATTAAAATCTGAATTACAACCGAAATGTAACGGAATAAGGTACGAAAAGGATCAATATCAAACAAGAAACTTAACAAAAGTTCATTAGTCTGTCTCTCACAGATTGCTCAGCCACAGATTTTATTTATTTTGTGCCAGAAGTTTTAACTCCTAGAAAAGAAAGGTTATCGGTAAAAAGAAAAGTTAATTTATTAGTTCTGATCAGCAAAATTGCCAGCACTTCTCAAAATTTATTCTCCGCAGTGATTTGTATCAATGCACATTCTTAAGAAATGGTGAAAAGTTGAATAGAGGGGAGATTCGTTCTTCTTTAAAGAGAGTTAGGAGTAATCATGTTTTTATAACTGCTTATAAGTAAGTTTTAGTGAAAATTCAACTAGCTAAGAAAATTATAATTTTTAATGAGGAAAGTAAATAATGTTAAAAATTACTTATACTAATACGGGCTTTTATCTGGAACATTTGCCAGAATCTTTGGAAAATTGGCTGGTAGAGAGGGTTTTACTCTGCTTACGTGCCTCTACAAGCATTTATATTGAACCCAGCACTGCTTCTGTCTTACTGCCTGGAGATCTTCCTCACATTCAAAATATAGCTGCCTTCAAAGATGAATATGAGGGGATTATTGAATTAGATCCTTGTGATGAGGAATCTGTGGAATTCAGATTAAGGGGTACTTGGATCACAACAAAAGAAAATAGTGAATCGGGTATTTTTGTCTCAACTCTTGGTGATCAGGCGGAAACATCAATTTACAAGTTATGGCAATCTGCCAATCTCGGAACATCTCTAATCGGAGAGTGAAAGTATAAGGGATGAGGGATGAGGGATGAAGGATGAGGAACTAGGAGCGAGGAATGAAGCACAAAACTTTCCCTAACTCCTAAAATGGGTGGGCTAATTATGCTTCTGGAGCCGTGCCATTGGGATTATCCTCTATTACAGCCTCACCTTTGGTAGGGTCGACGACTAATTTGTCTCTCACCAATTGTTCAACCTCTTTTGCCAGCTCGCTATTTTCTGTTAGATATGTGATTGTGTTTTCTCGACCTTGACCGATATTATCCCCGTTATAGCTATACCAAGCACCTTTGCGAACTATAATATCTTCACTTTCGGCAATGTCTAGAATGCAACCCATGCGGGAAATCCCTTGACCGAAGATAATATCGAATTCAGCGACTCTAAACGGTGGTGCAACTTTGTTTTTAGCGACTTTGACCTTAACGCGATTGCCGTATTGATCTTCACTACCTTTCTTCAAAGATTGACTACGGCGAATATCTAAACGTACCGAAGCATAAAATTTTAATGCCGTACCTCCTGTCGTAACTTCAGGATTACCATAGGTGATCCCAATTTTCTGGCGTAACTGATTGAGAAAGATTACCGTAGAACCTGATCTACCAATGTTGCCCGCAATTTTCCTTAAAGCTTTACTCATCAAACGAGCTTGCAATCCCATTTGATTGTCACCCATTTCCCCTTCTATCTCTGCACGGGGAACTAATGCTGCTACCGAATCTATTACCACCAAATCTACCGCCGCAGAACGCACCAATTGATCAACTATTTCTAAAGCTGATTCTCCGTGATCTGGTTGCGCCACCAAGAGATTCTCGATATCGACCCCCAAAGCCTTAGAATAAGTCGGGTCAAGGGCATGTTCGGCATCGACAAAGGCTGCTACTCCTCCTGTTTTTTGAATTTCTGCGATCGCGTGTAATGCCAGTGTGGTCTTTCCTGAACTTTCCGGACCATAGATTTCAATAATTCTTCCTTTAGGTAAACCGCCACCAAGAGCAATATCTAGGGTTAAGGCGCCACTGGGGATGGTTTCCACCTTCATTTGTGCCGCATCGCCAAGACGCATGATGGAACCTTTGCCAAAGTTACGCTCGATTTGTTTTAATACTAAATTTAGAGCTTTCTCTTTATCTGGATTACTAGAAATATTCACTGTAGTTGACATAAATGCCTCATTGAATAGGGGTTTAGATTTTAGAAGTTAGATTTTAGGGGTTAGGTACAATTATATTAAATTAAAATTATTTAGATATTGATGCTAAATTAGTAAGCTGTAGCTGAATATTACGGTAAATAACCTTCGTGTCCAAGATTTTATACCGATGGGAGCAAGCTCTCTTATCAATTTTGTCCCAAGCTCAAGCCAAAGACTGGGATATTATGGCCTTGTCTCCCAAACAGGTATCCCAAATCACTACTAAAGGGCTATTACTCCTCGGAACAATCCTTTTATGGTGGTGGAATTGGAAATTACTTTTGGCAACTTCTGTCGGTATCTTAGTCATGTTGGTGGTTTATACTTTCAAACAACAACATTGGCAGAGATTTTATCGTAGATGGCAAGGTTTACTGGCTGGCTACAATCGTAAACTAGCTTTGGCCGTGGCAACCGGTGGCATGGGCGCTTTTGTCACCTATATGACGGCCTCTATTTGGGCAGATTCGGAAAATCGTTGGTTGGCTACAGGCTCAATTTTACAAGGCTTTGGTACCTTAATTACCCTATTTTTACTAGGATGGCATCTTAATCGCGATCGCAATTCTGAAACTCAATTCGAGAAGTTGCTTCTGGAATTAACTGCTGTTGAACCACTCAAACGTTTAATTGCAATCCGACAACTAACTAGTTTAGAGAAAAAAAATCATCTCAGCCGAGAACAACGCTTACAATTAGTAGAATATTTTTATTTAATGCTTGCCCAGCCCCAAGAGTCGATCGTCTCAGAAGCTTTACTAGATAGTTTAGAAAGTTTTGGGTTTTCTCAACTAGAAGCCAAATCCATCAAGATGCCTCTAAAGTTACGACAAAATACCTCAGTTATGCATAAAGTTAATTAGTAGGTTGATGAAATATATAAAAAAATTTGCCCTAGGAAGCTGCAAATAAAAAGTCACTAGCGGTCAAATCACTCGCTAAGATATCGTTGACTGTTGCGTAATAAATATTAGAGTCGTTAGCGTCTTGAATCGTTACAGAGGAGCCCGTCTGTGTGATCGATAAATTTTCAAAGCCACTGATTTGACCGTCATGGATCGCAATTTTATCTTGCCCGTCTTCATAATCGGCAATAATGTTCTGATTATCCCAACCACTTCGCCAAACTTCAAATTGGTCAAATCCAGCACCTCCGTACAAAGAATCCAAACCATCAGCACCGGATAAGGTGTCATTGCCATCCCCACCTTTTAATTGGTCATGACCTGCTCCACCATATAAATAGTCCATATTGGACTGACCCAACATAGTATCATGACCTGCTCCACCAACTAAGGTATCATCGTGAGCGCCTCCCACGAGGAAATCATGATCTTGTCCTCCATCTAGAGAATCCCGGCCTCTACCACCGAATAAACTGTCTCGACCACCACCCCCAAATAAGGTGTCATTGCCTTCGCCACCATTAAAATTATCGTCTCCCTCTTGACCAAATAGGGCATTTGATTCTTCACTGGGAGTCGATTCACTTAAGTCCCCAGATGACAATAAACTTAAACTATCGCTGCTATCAAAGAAAGTATCCATAATTCACTTCTCCAATGAAATACACTAGTAATATTACTTATGTAATATTACTATGCCACAAGAGCCGATACCAGTCAAATTATTAGTTTCGAATAGTTTACGGAAAGAGGTAAGAGGAACAAACGCAGGAATTATGAAGTTATATTATTGTTAGAATGCCGACGAAAAATTATCATGTTTTGACCAACCACAGGGCTTCTCGCAACTAAATTGTCATTGTTATCTTTAATTACTAATTTCCTAAATTCCAAGTTTTGCGATCGCAAAAACATATCTGAGACAATTTCATCTTGTTCTGTAGTTTCTAATTGATACCAATCATCGGCAATTCTCACAGTAAGAACGTTGCTCGTGATATTAGGTTCTAGAGATAACACGAGATCTTCTTGATAGCCTTCAGAAAGCTCTAAAACTTTATGGCTCAACAAAGCAATTAAATTTTGTTCTGGAGTGAGCTTGACATCATGAATGATAGTTTTCACATCCAATTTTTCCTCGGCAAACTCTGAAACTAAAGTTTCAGGAATTAGAATGTTCGGTTCTGGTTCTGAGATGTTTTCTGGAATTCTATCTATTTCTGAAGTTGCTGTTGGGTCTAGTTTTTTGTCTATTATTTTCTCTGTGTTTGAGGATGGATTAGTAGCAGATGTATTTTCCCGCTCAGAAAACTCTTCGGCCGTGGAAATATCGGTGGCTATTTTAGTTTCTATTTGAGCATTAGGTAATACTGTTTCGGGATTAGATTGTGACATTGCTTTTGATTCAGTAGCAACTTCAGGATCTAAAATATTTTCTGTTACCAAATTTGCCGCCTCTTCTGATTCTGGAGCCAATAAAACGTCACTGGGCGCTGAAGGTTCTTGAGCTATAGATTTAGCTGCTAGAGCATTCGTTGTGACTTCTCTGTTTTCTGTTGCTGGCTGTTGAGAAATTTGCTCGGTTACAGTAGATTTTGGTCCCTCTTTTACTTCTTTTGTAACAATAATTGCTTCGTTTTGTAGTTTATTCTCAGTCAGATTATTCGCAATTAAGGGTGATTCTTCCCTAATAATTTCAGTTGTTTCTGCCGGTGAAATTTGTTCTGTGATTCCTGGAGATAAATATTTTAAAGAAATAGGAATTATCGCCACTATGATAGCAATAATTGCGATCGCAATCCAGTTTCTTTTTTTCCGTGCTTTAGGAGTTTTTTTGGGAGATTTCGCCGGTGTTTCGGGAGCTATTTCTTGATTTAATGATTCTGGTTCTTCAGGAATTTTAGATATAGGTATTTGAGATACTAAATTTTCCGATTCTGATATTTCTACTTTTGAAGCCGTTGCTTTCTCTTGAGCAGGAGACGGAATAACTTCTGGCTGAATTTCGGCAACCCCATTAGCTTCAATATCAACTGGAGTCATTTCAGCTTCTGGGGCAACTGTTTCTTCTGGTAAATTAGCGAGCAGGCTTTCTAATTCTTCAGTCGTTGTTATTAGAGTTTCCACTGCATTAGTAGAAGGCAAATCTACTACAGACGTAGAGTTAAGTTGCTCAATAATTGTTTCTAATTTCTTAATTGCTGTCCGCAACTGGTCTACCGTTTTGCTTTTAGATAAAGGGTTTTGGCGATCTTCTGAGTCCATAACATCATAACGCTAGTACAAAACCAACTTTTAACATAAAAACACTTACTCAAAATCAAATCTTCATGGTTATTGAGATAAATTACAGTTTTTTCGCGGATGACCAGTACATATAAACTCTATGATAATTGAATTCATCCGTAATTATCAGTATCGGAATTTTTGGAGTTTTTCCTAATTCAGCATTTACAATTAACTAATTAATAATTATACTGTAAAAAATTAAATAATATCTTAATATTTAATCTTTTGACATTTCCACAGTGCCGTTCAGTGGATTATTAGGAGAGGTTTTGTACTGTAAATGGAACACAAACAAGATACAATATTGATCGTTGATCATAACCCATATGCTTTAAGTCACTTAACGACAACTCTTAATAATAAAGGTTATCAAACAAAAAAAGCCTTTGATGGAAATAAAGCCGTTAATTTTGCTTATGAAGCCGAGCCAGATTTGATTCTTCTAGATTTAGAGACGCCTCCAATCAATGGTTATCAAGTTTGTTCTTCTCTTAAAGACAGTGATCGCACTAATAAAATTCCGATTATTTTTGTCAGTGATTCCCATGATCGAACAGATCGGGTAAAAGCTATTGAAATAGGTGGTGTTGATTATATTACAAAACCTTTTTATCTTGAAGAAGTAATTGCTCGTATTGAAAGGCAACTAGAAATTCAGCGATTACAAAAATTATTGCGGCAACAAAATATATTGCTGCAAAAGGAAATAGAACGACGCATCAAAGTGGAAACAGCTTTACGTGAAGCGAACCAAGAATTGCATTGCTTAGCAACTATCGATACTCTCACGGGGATTGCGAATCGCCGTAAGTTTGACTATTATCTGGAGAAGGAATGGCGAAGACTAGCGAGACAACAAGCACCTCTGTCTTTAATCCTTCTAGATATAGATTATTTTAAAAGATACAACGATAGCAAAGGTCATCAAGAAGGAGATCTTTGCTTAAAGAAAGTAGCATCAGCGATCGCAAAAACCGTGCATCGCCCTGCTGATTTGGTAGCTCGTTATGGTGGTGAAGAATTTGCGGTGATTCTTCCTCATACTGATTTGGATGGCGCTGTTTATATCGGCAATAAAATTAAAATGGCGATCCAAAAGCTGAATATTAAACACCCATTATCGGATATTAGTGATATTGTGACCACGAGTCAGGGAATCAGCAGCGCAATCCCTACCGCAGATATTAGTGCTGAATCTTTAATTTATGATGCGGATATTGCTCTTTATGATGCTAAAAGACAAGGTAGGAATCAACTGCAAGTTAAAGCTGCATGAGTTGACTAAAATGTATTCTGGTCATACCTAATTCCTCATCCTTCATCCCTTAACTAATCACCCGTCACTATTCAATAAATTTCGAATAGCAGTTTCATGTTCTGCCTTAGCCTCAGGAGGGGCGTGACGGGAATCGGTGATTAACCAGTCTAATGCTGCTGCCCTAACATCGATCGCGGCACCAGTTTTGTCTACGCAATAGCGACCGAAAACTAATTTATCTACTAAGCGAATTCCCTCTCCCAAACGGGAATATTCAAAAATGACGCTGTTATCGACAGTGGCATCACGACAAATCCAGCAATTGGGGCCTATCATACTGGGTCCAATAATCGTCGCACCATCTTCTATTTTAGTCATGCCACCAATATAGACTGGACCTTGAATGTTGACTTTATCCCAATTCACTGAGACATTTAAGCCTGTATAAATGCCTGGCTTGACTTCTATCCCGGGAATTCTGACATTTTTAATTTCTCCTTGGAGAACACCTCGAATTGCACGCCAATAATCGGGAACCTTGCCAATATCAACCCATTGGAAATCCATTGCCACGGCATAAAAGGGAGCCTGTTTGGCTACTAGTTGAGGGAATAGTTCTCCGCCAATATCATATTCTTGATTTGGTGGTATGTAGTCAAAAATCTCTGGTTCAAAAATATAGATTCCTGTATTGATATTGGTACTCAAGGCTTCTTGCACTGTCGGCTTTTCCTGAAAAGATTGAATTCTCCCATCTTCATCGGTAACAACAACACCATAGCTAGAGACATCTTCTTTGGGAACAGATTTGGTAACAATGGTTGCGATCGCGCCTTTATCTTTATGCCATTGAATAGCTTCGCTTAGATCAAGATCAATCAAAGCATCGCCACATAGAACAATAAAAGTGTCATCAAAAAAGGTTTTAAACTCTTGAATTTTTTTAAGCCCTCCTGCCGAGCCTAAAGCCTCCCCCACGAGTTCTCCATCAACAATGCGACCTTCAAAAGAATAGCCAATATTAACCCCAAAACGTTGACCATCACGAAAATAGCCTTCTATTTCATGGGCCAGATGACTAACATTAACCATGACTTGGTCAAAACCGTGTTGCCTCAAGAGTTCCAGGAGAAACTCCATTACTGGTTTTTGCAATATAGGAATTAAAGGCTTAGGAATTGTATAAGTTATGGGACGAACACGAGTGCCTTTACCGGCTGCCAGAATCATGGCCTTCATTAAAGCTTCTCCTAAACCAGATGCATACTATAAAAAATCGACTACTCCAGTTTATCAACAATGTTTCCAAACCAAGAAATATCAATAAATTTATTGAATAACCCAGATGGCATTATCCAAACTTGGGGAAAAATAGAAGTCTCTAATTCCCTTGTCTGCTGGATTATTCAAGTTATGTTGATTATTCAACTCCTTCGATTTTGTCTTCAACTTCTTGATACAACTCTCTTAATCTATCGAGATTTTCTTCACTAGTTTCCCAGTAACCACGACCATTGACTTCGAGTAAAGTTCCAACAATCTTACGGAAAGAATTGGGATTCATATCCATCAGACGTTTACACATTTCGGGGTCATCAATAAAAGTGGTATTGACATCTTCATAAACCCAGTTATCCACAGCATCAGCAGTGGCACTCCAGCCCATGGTGTTAACCAAGCGTTTAGAAAGTTCTCTAACACCTTCATAACCGTGACTCAGCATCCCTTCATACCATTTGGGATTGAGTAATTTAGTCCGAGCATCTAAACGGACGGTTTCTGATAGAGTACGAATTTGAGCATTAGCCGTAGTTGTATCCGCAATGAAAGCAGTCGGTTTTTTGCCATCATCACGTAAGCTAGCGACAATTTTGGTCGGGTCAGAATCGAAGTAATGGGATACGTCTGTCAGACTGATTTCTGAAGAGTCAAGATTTTGGAAAGTAACTTCGGCTGTTTTCAGGGATTTCTCAAATATTTGCCGATTTTCACTCATGATTCCTGGATTATCGGAATCAAAAGCAAAGGATTTGCGGTTGAGATACATGTCTTGTAATTCTTTTTCTTCCTCCCAGGTACTATTTTCTACTGCCAAGTTGATATTAGAAGAATAGGAACCAGAAGAATTGGAAAAGATCCGAGTTGCGGCTTGACGCAGATTAACGCCCATTTCCGCCGCCTGCTCAAGGGCATGTTTGCGAACAAAGTTCATTTCTGGAGGTTCGTCTGATTCTGCTGCCATTTTCACGGCTTGGTCTAGCAAATTCATTTGGTTGATAAACAAATCACGGAACACTCCAGAGCAATTGACCACCACATCGATGCGAGGGCGACCTAATTCTTCTAGGGGAATCAGTTCTAACTTATTCACTCTTCCTAAGGCGTCGGGCACAGGACGGACTCCTACCATCCACATGATTTGGGCTAGGGATTCACCATAGGTTTTGATATTATCGGTTCCCCAAAGAACGCAAGCAATGGTTTCGGGGTAATTGCCATCATTATCTAGCTTTTGTCTTTCTACTAGTCGATCTACCACCACCTTGGCACATTTGACAGCAGCTAAGGTGGGAATAGATTGAGGGTCGAGAGCGTGGATATTTTTTCCTGTGGGTAAGACATTGGGATTGCGAATCGGGTCACCACCAGGGCCGGGCAGAACATATTCTCCTTCTAAAGCTTTGAGAAGTCCACCTAGTTCTTGATCAGCACAAATTTGCTCCAAACAAAATTCGAGATATTCAAATAGAGGCTTGAGTAGTTCCTTGTCTACATTGAGATAACCCAAATCATGTAAAGCTGCGACCCAAGGTTCTTTCTTGCCAATATTAAGGAAGTTGAGCTTGGAAACCATGGAAACTCTACCTTCGGCATCGATTTGTGCTCTGACCAAAGCCCCTACTGCATTACGAGTTGCTTGGATAATATCTTGGCATAGTTGGACATCTGCTAAGACACCGCGATCATTATTGGCATAGATTTCATCAATATTCCTCTCGATGCTTTGGGCAATGATGCGAGGTAATGAGACAATTTCATCCTCTTCGCGATCTAAAGCTGCAATATTAACTAGAGTCGCGATCGCCTCTTCTGCTGTGGGAGGTTTGCCAATTACATGTAAGCCACAGGGCAAAAGACGTGATTCAATTTCCATCAGTTGTTTGTAAACTAAACCAATGATTGTGTCTCTTTCGTCTTGAGTTAATTCTTTGGCTGCTTTTTCGGGAAAGTCAATATCTTTATCGAGATTAACAATTCGCGCTTGATCCATCACAGTATCGACAATTTGGACACCGCGACCACTATCTTTGAGACCTTGGTAAGAACCAATAAGTTCACCTAATTCTTTCAACCCTTTGTATAATCCAGCATTTTCCGCTGGGGGAGTGAGGTAAGAAATAGTAGAAGCATAACCACGACGTTTGGCAATAGTCGCTTCTGAAGGATTATTTGCCGCGTAATAATAAATATTGGGAATCGAACCAATCAAGCTATCGGGATAGCATTCCCCAGACATGCCCATTTGTTTGCCTGGCATGAATTCTAAGGAGCCATGAGTACCGAAGTGGAGTACCGCATCAGCTTGCCATACTTGCTCTAGGTAAGTGTAGTAAGCGGCAAAACCATGGTGAGGAGACGCTGATTTGGAGAACAAGAGTAGCATGGGATCTCCTTCATAACCGAAGGTGGGTTGTACTCCGATAAACACATTTCCGAACTGTTTACCGTAGATCAAAAGATTTTGGCCATCACTATTGAGATGTCCTGGAGGGGGTCCCCAATTCTCTTCTAACTTGCTGGAATAGGGAGTTAGTTTTTCATATTCTGCCACAGACATCCGATGGGCAATATTCAATTCGGGAGAGGCATATTGAGCTGTTGCATCATGAATTACTAATTCCATCAACTCTTGGGCCGATTCGGGGAAATCCTGAACATCGTAGCCATTGCCCCTAAGTCCTTTCATGACTTCATAGATTGAGCCAAAGACATCCAGATAGGCCGCAGTTCCCACATTTCCTTTATCGGGGGGGAAACTAAAAACAGTGATGGCAATTTTCTTATCTAATTTAGGCTTTTTGCGAAGATTGCCCCATTTCATTGCTCTTTTGGCGATCGCTTCTATCCGATCCTGCAATGCGATCGCCCGACCTGTATCACCGTCACGACCCGAAACAATAATCGGCTCAATCGCGCCATCAAGTTCGGGAATTGCGATTTGCAATGCTACTTGCACTGGATGCAATCCTAATTCGCTAGCTTCCCATTCTTCAGTAGTTTGGAAGACAATGGGCAATGCCACCATATAAGGACGATTCAATCGTTTCAGAGAATCAATTGCTTTAGGATGATCTTGTCTTGCCGGTCCGCCCACTAGGGCAAAACCAGTGAGAGATACCACCACATCAACTAAAGGTTGGGGTTCAGTGCTGTTAGTGACTTCCCAGAAATACTCTTCTACTGGTTTGGAAAAATCTAGACCTCCAGCAAATACAGGAAGTACTCGCGCTCCCATCGCTTCTAGTTCTTGCACCATGGCTACATAATGGGCATCATCTTTTGTTACTAGATGGGTACGTTGCAAAACCAACCCAATGCAAGGAGCTAAGGGATCTTTTAAATTATCGTCAATATCGCTGCGGGAGTTAAACCAATTAAGATACTCTTTGACATCTTCGAACATTTCTGGGGCGAGGGGATGCCAAACTCCCATATCGGGATAGACAATGGGTTCAGAGTAGGTAACCCCATTGGCAATATTTTTATCCTGATAAACATATTTATCGGCCAGCATTAGCAGGAAGTTCTCTAGGTTGTCAGAGTTGCCACCAAGCCAATATTGAAAACTCAACATGAAATTACGGGCGTCCTGGGCTTTTTCCACAGGCAAGTATTTCAGTACTTTGGGCAAGGTGCGTAACAACTTGAGCATCGCATCTTGGAAGGAGCTGCCTGAATTTTCCTTCCGCTTGCGCATAAACTGTGCGATCGCACTCTTAGATTGTCCCAACTGCGCCATCGAGAAGCTACCCATCTTGTTAAGCCTCATTACTTCTGGCATCGAAGGAAAGACAATCGCAGCATCTAGGCGATCGCGATGAGGGGTAACAGCAGCTACGACTTTCTGAGCCAAATCTTCAATAAAGATCAAAGACGCAATAAAGATATTTGCCTGGGTCATATCCTGCTGGAAATCGGCATAATTTTCTTCATTGCGAAGTTCTTCGATCAAATACCCATTCAGTTCTATAGCCAAATGGGGGTTGTTTTTATTGATATTTCTCGCAGCTTCAGACAAGGTGCTTTGGTACTGAGGCTCCAGCACGACATAGACCACCCTCAGCAAATCACGCCCTTTGAGGTCTTCTGGCGTTACACGACGTATGGTGGACTTGACGTGAGTGAACATATACTTGATTCTCCTTACTTAAACTTGGTGCGACCAGTAATTTTACGGTTCCAGCAAGACCAAAAACTCACTTAGACAACGGGTTGCTCCTAAATGTTTCTATCAAAAAATGCTCCAACAAAACCGCATTTCTCTTGATTTGACACAATTTTATAAAAAAATGGTTATATTTTGTTACATTCTTTTACATTTGTAATGAGTGTACACTTTTATTTTTGTTTACAAAGATTAATAAAATATTTTAACTTACAGGACTAACTGGCCAAAGAAAATGCCCAGCAGCAGTTCCCAGGATAAGTAAAATCAGCTGTGCTGGGATAGGCACAATGGCCTTATAAGACAAACCTGCCACTAGGATCAAGAATGTTAATCCCAACAAAATCATTAGAGGACTGGGGCTGGAGAATAATGGCGTTGCCCTGGCCAGAAAAAAATGACCACCAATGACACCCCAAGCCCAAGTTATGACAAAAAAGCGACTATAAGACCAATTTTGGATAACCTCGCTGATAGTGTCTTCTTGAACATCATTAAAAGCGAGAAAAAAGTCTACGACTATAACGATTACAAATACTACCAGAATAAATTTTTCGGTGAATACTACCCATTTAGAAGCATTAATGTTGAGAGCCAGCTGCTTAATCAAGGGGGTTTGTTCGTTGATACTCATGGTTATTTTATGGAACAATAACGACACCTTATATAATAAACTGCGTCTAATTTGAAACCCTTAGTTTTTGTAAATAGAAAAGAAAACACGCCATCTAACTTGTAAATAAAAATCAAATGACGTGTTTTATAGATATTAAATTAGTTTAACTAATTAGCTATTGATTAACTTTGCCCAACTGCTTCTTTTGCGTCTTCTTGAGCTAAGAATTTTTCTAATTCAGTCAAAGCATCGGCATCAACTTTAGTTTGCATCGGGCAGAATTTAGGCCCACACATTGAGCAAAATTCCGCAGTTTTATAAATATCTGCGGGCAGGGTTTCGTCGTGATACTCTCTAGCGCGATCAGGATCGAGAGACAATTCAAACTGTTTTTCCCAGTCAAAATTATAACGAGCGTGGGAAAGTTGATCATCGCGATCGCGTGCTCCCGGACGATGACGAGCGATATCCGCTGCATGGGCTGCTATTTTATAGGCAATCAAGCCATTGCGCACATCCTCAGCATTTGGCAAACCCAAATGTTCTTTAGGCGTTACATAACAAAGCATTGCTGTACCATACCAGCCTGCCATTGCTGCTCCGATCGCCGAGGTAATATGATCATAACCAGGAGCAATATCCGTTACCAAAGGTCCCAGAACATAGAAAGGAGCTTCGCTACATTCTTCCATTTGTTTGCGGACATTAAATTCAATCTGATCCATAGGCACATGGCCAGGGCCTTCGACCATAACTTGAACATCATGTTCCCAAGCCCGGCGAGTCAACTGTCCGAGGGTCTTTAATTCTGCTAGTTGAGCCTCATCAGAAGCATCATGGGTGCAACCAGGGCGTAGAGAATCACCTAAGCTAAAAGAAACATCATATTTCTTGAAAATCTCAATAATGTCATCGAAATGAGTATAAAGAGGATTTTGCTTGTGATGATGCAGCATCCATCTGGCAATAATTCCGCCACCACGAGAAACAATCCCTGTAATACGGTTTCTGACTAGGGGCAAATGCTCGATCAAAATACCTGCGTGAATTGTCATATAATCCACACCTTGCTGAGCATGTTTCTCGATGATTTGTAAGAAATCATCTGCTGTCAGATTTTCGATATTACCATGAACGCTTTCTAGAGCTTGGTAAATTGGGACAGTGCCAATGGGAATCGGTGAAGCATTAATTACTGCTGAGCGAATCTCATCTAAATTACCGCCTCCAGTAGATAAATCCATTAAGGTATCAGCACCGTATTTCACCGCTTGGTGGAGTTTCTCTAATTCCTCACCAATATCAGAAGAATTGGGAGAAGCCCCAATATTAGCGTTGACCTTACATTTAGAAGCAATCCCGATCGCCATTGGTTCGAGATTAGTGTGATTGATATTGGCGGGAATAATCATTCTTCCTCGCGCAACTTCATCACGAATTAAATCTACTGGTAAGTTTTCTCTTTGGGCAACATAATGCATCTCTTCAGTGATTAGTCCCTGACGGGCATAATGCATTTGGGAGACATTACTTTGTCCGCGCCGTTTGGCAACCCATTCCGTTCTCATATTATTTCCTCAATAAACAGCTTCCCTACGCTGGTACGAACCAGTCTCAGGTTCTAAGAGTATTTCTCAGCCTTTGTACAGTTATTAGCTATCAGTTATCAGTTATCAGTTATTTAATTCAGTGATAATCTATTGTGGCTTGCCAGATTAATAATGAATTGTTTACTGTTTACTGCTCACTGTTCACTGTTCACTGTTCACTGAATAGGCACCCCTAGCTATGGTTAAGGATTTTAGCATTATTAATAACCGTGATGCCATGTCAACTCGACAAACCAGATAAAGATAAATTAATCGAGAGCTAAATAAAATCTCAGCTAGTTCTCAAACACATATGAATCAATAGTATTTGACTAATCTTATTTTTGAAAATAAATACACAGATTTTTATGAGTAAGCTGAATCTGGTTCCAGAAGTTTTACACCATAGCTTGGCAGGAATTCAAAGCTTAGGTTCATTGGGCGGGATTTTATTTGTATTCCTCTACACAGTTACCACGATCGCACTTATTCCAGGCTCGATTCTGACTTTGGGTGCTGGAGTAATCTTTGGCGTTGTTTGGGGTTCATTCTATGTTTTTCTCGGAGCAATATTCGGCGAAACCTTAGCTTTTTTGATTGGTCGTTATTTGGCAAGGGATTGGGTTTATCGAAAAATCAAGGGTAATCAAAAGTTTTTCGCGATTAATAAGGCTTTAAAGAGAAAAGGATTCAAAATAATTTTGCTCACTCGTCTTTCTCCCATTTTTCCTTTTAGTTTATTAAATTATGCTTTCGGGGTGACAGGTGTTTCTCTGCGGGATTATTTTTTAGGGTCTATTGGGATGATTCCCATGACTATTACCTATGTTTATTTCGGTTCTTTGGTTGGAGATTTAACAGCTTTGGGAGCAGATAGTGCCATCGCAAATCAGGGATTACAATGGATAGTCCGAATTTTCGGCTTGTTAAGCGCGATCGCCACAACATTTTACATTACAAGAATTGCTCGTCAAGCTCTCAATGAATCCTTAAGACAAAGCTAATATTTAAAATTACTTTGCTACTTGTTGTTATTCAGATATGTTTCTAAATAGCCTTTAATGTAGTTTACGAGATATTGAAACTTGCTTTTGATTATTTCTATAATATTTCTGTCTTCCGGAGTTTGATTTGGAATTGATACTTTAATTTGTTTTTGTGATTCCTCAACTATGTTTTGAGCTTTCGTTGGCTCTTCTGATGGCACTTCCTCTATTTCGGAAGTAGGTTCAATTTCCTTAATGCTTTGATTTTCGCTTGATTCAGGAATATCTAAAAGAATGTCTTCGACAATGGCCTTGTCTTTAATAGCTCCTGAGTTGTTTATTTCAGGGCTCTCAATGGTCTTGATTTGACTTATTCCCTGTGCGGCAGCTTCAGTGTTGCCTGCTTCTAAGCTCTGTTCTAAGCTCTCTGGTGTAAGTTCCTCTTCAAGCTGCAATCCTGTTTGATTAACTTTTAAGTCCTTGTTAGGAATCCCCTTGTCTGGGTGAATCTCCGGTTCAACAATTTTTTTCCGCTCAGTTGTAGGATTTTCTGGAATAGTTTCTACTTTTTCCTCAGCTTCTTCTACTAAAGTTTTTGGCTTTTCTAAAGTAACTTGCGACTTTGCATCCACTCCTGTTTCCGAGATGTCAAAAATTTCTGTGGTAATTTCTAATTCTTTTGCCTCCTCTTGTATTTCATTAGTTTCTAGAAGGAGCTTTAATTTATCTTGGTCTTCTTCATCAGTTTCTGGTTTGTTTTGCGCAATAGGCTCCTCTGTTGCCGATTCCGATTCACCCTCTACAACAGTTTCTTGCTCTGTAATCTCTTCGATCAGGACTTTTGAGTCATCCACAATGTCGACAGTTATTGAATCTTCTTGGTTAAATTCTGATTGGTCAGCAGTTTCTTCTGAACTAATTTCTTCAGAAACTTCTTGAATATTTTTTTCTAAAGCTTGTTCGTAGTTAGGGTCAACAATTGACATGACATTTTGCAAGTCAATCTCCCCTGTAGTTATTTTTGCTAAGGTGTCCTGATTATCGGCATTTTCAGGATCATAACTAATGAGTCTTACTGTATTGTTGAAGGTATTATCAATACTGTTTCCCTCGTCATCAAGTAGTTCTAATTGAATCCAATTATTACCGATTTCAAATCCTGTAAGATAAACTGGTTGCCATTGATCAAGGATAAAACTTTCACCATTTACTGTTGCGCGAACTCTCCAAGATGGCACTTGTCTTGGCGAAGAGTTGTTGACTATTGCCTCGCGAGAAAGATGACTTAAATAGAAGTCGAGCATAATAGGCTCAGCACCATAGGTTCCATTAGGGCTGCTGTAAGTCAATAAAGGTATTTGGGGATCGGGATTATTTTCTTGGGTTTGAGTCAAAACATGAAATGTGGTTTCCGCATAAGCACCCTGGTTTTTGAAGCCTTCATGCCAAGGTCGCACTGCAAATACCCTAAGAGTATGAGTGCCAGGAGGCAAATTTTCTAAAACAATTGGCTCTTCTATGTTATAGATTGCCTGGTAAGGTTCATTATCCAAAATCAAATGTAAATGGGGCCCCATTTCGAGGTCTTCAGCTTTGAATAAAGAAAAATCAGTAACTTTTAATTGAACGGCAACATTGGTGTCCTCAAGCACTTTATCTGGTGAAGGGCTAAGAATTGAGACTTGAGGTTTATCGCTGTCAATTGCTTGGTCGAGTTTACGAATTAGAATCGGTGGCGCAGCTTCAGACAAATTAATCGGGCTGTCTGGAAAATTATCAAAACTGAGATTCTTGATGTCTGGTATGGGAAATGCCTTTATGCGATCACTGATGTTATTTAGATCACCACAACTGACCAAACCGAAGCTTAACGCGATCGCCAATAAGTAAGAGAAAATATTTTTCATCACCAGGATATTAAAGGAACAAAATAGTCTTCACCGCATCATTTTATTTCAATTTGTAAAGAAAATTGGTTTTTTGTTGACTTCCCTTTGTTTCGATTGGAAACGTAAACCTCGTCACATCAAGAATCACACTGATTTAAAATTTTGTTAAGCATTACCGAAATTACCGAGGACAAGGTCTTATTATCTTATTTAATGCTTTGCTCAGCCTAAACAAAATAGGTTCAAATAAGCATCCTCAAGAGTGAGTGGTAAATTCAGCCATTACTTTTGGCATTATCAAACCCTATTTATTTCAAGTAGGAAAAATCTATTATTAGAGAGAGGAAAACCCTCATGGCCTTAGTTGATAAGGATCCAGTACCTACTTCAACGGAGAAGTGGGGAAAGCCTGGTCACTTTGACCGTACTTTGGCAAAAGGACCCAAAACCACCACTTGGATTTGGAACCTGCACGCCAATGCGCATGACTTTGACAGTCATACAAGTGACCTCGAAGATGTTTCTCGGAAAATCTTCAGCGCGCATTTTGGTCACTTAGCAGTTGTATTTGTTTGGTTAAGCGGAATGTACTTCCATGGTGCTCGTTTTTCCAACTACGAAGCTTGGTTGACTAACCCCACTGGCATTAAGCCCAGCGCGCAAGTAGTTTGGCCCGTTGTTGGTCAAGGAATTTTAAACGCCGATGTCGGCGGCGGCTTCCACGGTATTCAGATTACATCTGGTCTGTTTTACATGTGGCGAGCTGCTGGTTTTACTAATAGCTACCAACTATACTGCACCGCGATCGGTGGTCTAGTTATGGCAGCTTTAATGCTATTTGCTGGTTGGTTTCACTACCACAAATCTGCTCCCAAATTGGAATGGTTCCAAAACACAGAATCCATGCTTAACCACCATTTAGCTGGTTTGTTAGGTTTAGGTTCTTTAGGTTGGGCAGGACACCAAATCCATGTGTCTCTACCAGTCAATAAACTTTTAGATGCGGGGGTCGCAGCCAGCGACATTCCTTTGCCTCATGAGTTTATTTTGGATCCAAGCAAAATGGCAGAGCTATATCCCAGTTTTGCTCTAGGACTTAAACCTTTCTTTACCCTAAATTGGGGAGTCTATTCGGATTTTCTCACTTTTAAGGGAGGATTGAATCCTCTGACTGGAGGTTTGTGGCTTTCTGATACAGCTCATCATCACCTCGCAATTGCTGTCTTGTTCATCGTTGCGGGTCATATGTACCGAACTAACTGGGGCATTGGTCACAGTTTGAAAGAAATTCTCGACGGACATAAAGGAGATCCAGTACTCTTTGGTGGTGAAGGACATAAAGGTTTATATGAAATCTTAACTACTTCATGGCACGCTCAACTAGCAGTGAATTTAGCAATGTTGGGTTCTTTGACCATCATCGTGGCACAGCATATGTACTCGATGCCGCCTTATCCCTATCTTGCAGTTGACTATGGTACCCAGTTATCATTGTTCACTCACCATATGTGGATTGGTGGATTCCTAATTGTCGGTGCTGGTGCCCATGCGGCAATCTTCATGATTCGAGATTATGACCCAGCGAAGAATGTTAATAATGCTCTTGATAGAGTGCTTCGCTCCCGCGATGCCATAATTTCTCACCTTAATTGGGTATGTATTTTCCTAGGCTTCCATAGTTTTGGTCTATACATTCACAACGACACTATGAGAGCTTTGGGTCGTCCCCAAGATATGTTCTCAGATACAGCAATTCAGCTTCAACCGATATTTGCTCAGTGGATCCAAAATATTCACACCCTAGCACCTGGTGGCACAGCGCCTACTGCTTTGGGTTCGGCTAGTGTTGCGTTTGGTGGCGATGTTGTTGCTGTTGGTGGCAAAGTAGCCATGATGCCGATCGCGCTGGGAACAGCTGATTTTATGGTGCATCATATCCATGCATTTACAATTCATGTAACTGTATTGATTCTACTCAAAGGTGTACTATACGCTCGTAATTCTCGCCTGATTCCTGATAAATCAGAATTAGGGTTCCGTTTCCCTTGCGATGGTCCTGGTCGTGGTGGTACTTGCCAAGTTTCAGCTTGGGATCACGTGTTCCTAGGACTATTCTGGATGTACAACTCACTCTCTGTCGTAATTTTCCACTTCAGTTGGAAGATGCAATCAGATGTTTGGGGAACTGTTGCTCCAGATGGCAGTGTGTCCCATATTACCTACGGTAACTTTGCCCAAAGTGCAATTACAATCAATGGTTGGTTGCGCGATTTCTTGTGGGCGCAAGCTGCTCAAGTAATTAACAGCTATGGTACTGCTTTGTCTGCTTACGGCATTATGTTCTTAGCAGGTCACTTCATCTTTGCCTTTAGTCTGATGTTCCTTTTCAGTGGACGTGGTTATTGGCAAGAATTAATTGAGTCAATTGTTTGGGCTCATAATAAACTTAAGGTAGCTCCTGCGATTCAGCCTCGGGCATTGAGTATTACTCAAGGCCGTGCTGTTGGGGTAGCTCACTACCTTCTAGGGGGAATTGTTACTACCTGGGCGTTTTTCTTAGCAAGGTCGCTTTCGCTCTAGACAATTCCTTATGTTTGCCAGTCTTTGTGGGAATGCCTTAGTAATTCGCTAAAGTATTCTCATCAGGATTGGTAGCTTACCCTTCCCCCCTATGGGAAAGTAAGAAGTATTAAAATAAGGCGGTCTTATGCCGTTTTTAAACATAGCTACTTAGAACATATAAAATCTAGGTAGTAACAAAAACAGAAAATGGGTAGCTCCATTTGCACTCATTTTTTTTACCAGAGGAGAATTCCGCTCATACCTATGGCAACTAAATTTCCCAAGTTTAGCCAGGATCTCGCTCAAGACCCGACCACTCGTAGAATTTGGTATGGTATTGCCACTGCTCATGACTTTGAGCTTCACGATGGCATGACTGAAGAGAATCTTTACCAAAAGATTTTTGCTTCCCACTTCGGTCACCTTGCAATCATATTCTTGTGGACTTCCGGGACTCTCTTCCACGTCGCCTGGCAAGGCAATTTTCAACAGTGGATAAAAGATCCTTTAAATACTCGCCCCATCGCCCATGCGATTTGGGACCCCCATTTTGGTCAAGGCGCCATTGATGCCTTCACTCAAGCTGGAGCTTCTAGCCCAGTAAACATCGCTTATTCTGGTGTTTACCATTGGTTTTATACCATTGGGATGACGACCAACCAAGATCTTTATCAAGGTGCGATCTTCTTATTGATTTTTGCTTCCTTGTTATTGTTTGCTGGCTGGTTACACCTACAACCTAAGTTCCGTCCCAGCCTATCTTGGTTTAAGAACGCTGAATCTCGCCTCAATCACCATTTAGCAGGTTTGTTTGGTGTGAGTTCTCTAGCTTGGACTGGTCACTTAGTTCACGTTGCAATCCCTGAATCTCGCGGACAGCATGTAGGTTGGGACAATTTCTTGTCTACACCTCCCCATCCGGCAGGTTTGGCACCTTTCTTCAGTTTGAACTGGGGTGTTTATGCTCAGAATCCTGATACTGCAGGTCATGTATTTGGAACTTCTGAAGGCGCAGGAACTGCAATCTTGACTTTCCTAGGTGGTTTTCATCCTCAAACTGAATCTCTTTGGTTAACAGATATTGCCCATCATCATTTGGCGATCGCTGTAATTTTCATTATTGCAGGACATATGTACCGAACTAATTTCGGTATTGGTCACAATATGAAAGATATAATGGCAGCTCATAACCCTCCCGCAGGTACACCCTTCGGTGGCATGATTGGTGATGGTCACAAAGGAATTTATGACACTTATAACAACTCTTTGCACTTCCAACTTGGGTGGCATTTGGCTTGTTTAGGTGTAATTACCTCTCTGGTTGCCCAGCATATGTATTCGTTGCCATCCTATGTATTTATTGCGGAGGATCAGACGACGCAGGCAGCTTTATACGTGCATCACCAATATATTGCTGGTTTCTTGATGGTGGGGGCTTTTGCCCATGGCGCAATCTTCTTGGTTCGTGATTATGATCCAGTAGCCAACGAAAATAACGTTTTGGCTCGGATGCTCGAACATAAGGAAGCGTTGATTTCTCACTTGAGCTGGGTGACTTTATTCCTTGGGTTCCATACTCTAGGTTTATACGTTCACAACGACGTAGTAGTTGCTTTCGGTACTCCTGAGAAACAAATCCTGATTGAACCTGTATTTGCTCAATGGGTTCAAGCTGTTTCTGGTAAAACTCTTTATGGGTTCGATACTTTACTTTCTAATCCTGACAGTATTGCCTCAACTGCTTGGCCGAATTACGGAGCTGTATGGTTACCTGGTTGGTTAGATGCAATTAATAGTGGAACTAATTCCCTATTCTTAACCATTGGGCCTGGTGATTTCCTAGCTCACCATGCGATCGCTCTAGGTTTACACACTACAACTTTGATTTTGGTCAAAGGTGCCCTAGATGCTCGTGGTTCTAAACTAATGCCCGACAAGAAAGACTTCGGTTTTGCTTTCCCTTGTGATGGCCCCGGACGTGGTGGTACTTGTGATATCTCGGCATGGGATTCTTTTTACCTTGCAATGTTCTGGATGCTGAATACCATAGCCTGGCTAGATTTTTACTGGCATTGGAAACATCTTGGTGTTTGGCAAGGGAATGTGGCTCAGTTCAACGAGAACTCGACTTACCTTATGGGTTGGTTCCGAGATTATCTCTGGGCAAACTCGGCGCAATTAATCAACGGATATAATCCCTACGGCACGAATAACCTTTCTGTTTGGGCTTGGATGTTCCTCTTTGGGCATCTGGTTTGGGCAACTGGTTTCATGTTCCTCATCTCTTGGCGTGGATATTGGCAAGAGTTGATCGAAACTATTGTTTGGGCTCACGAGCGTACTCCTCTAGCTAACTTGGTTCGCTGGAAAGACAAGCCCGTTGCTCTTTCAATTGTGCAAGCTCGCGTAGTTGGTTTAGCCCATTTCACGATCGGCTTTGTCTTAACTTACGCTGCCTTCCTGATAGCTTCTACCTCTGGGATTTACGGTTAGCAAATAACCATAAATTCTTAATCGGTAGTAAACGAAATTATTCCCTTACCTTTTGGTGAGGGATTTTTATTTTGTGTCCTAATGGGCAACTGTTGATCTAGATCTTGTATCCTAAAAGTATTGAGCTTTAGGAAAAAATATAAATTATGACCTTAGCATTAACTACAGATAATGTAGAAACTGTGTTAGACGAATTACGTCCTTATTTGATGTCGGATGGCGGCAATGTAGATCTGGTAGAAATTGAAGGACCAATAGTAAAGTTGAAATTACAAGGTGCTTGTGGCTCTTGTCCCAGTTCTGCTATGACATTAAAAATGGGGATTGAACGCCGTTTACGGGAGAAAATTCCTGAAATTGTGGAAGTTGAACAAGTTATGTAGTTGTCAATGCCTGTGTAAAATCGCTGATCTAATGATTTAGATCAGCGATCCTCTTGTGCAGTGATTGGCAAAAATACTAATTTGATTGTGAAAGTATCTTAATGAATCCAGAATTACCAGATATTAGTTGCCAAGAGTTTTGGCTCTGGGTATTCCGCAGACGTAAACGGTTTCGCGTTGTCGGTGAATCAATGCAGCCTCTATTGCAACCTGGAGAAGAGATTTTAATTAATCCTTATGCTTATCAAAAGTTACATCCTCAAGTCAGAGATGTAGTGGTCGTGATTCATCCAGAGCAATCAAACCTAGAGATCGTCAAAAGAATTGTCGAAATTAGGCAAGATAATACTTATTTTCTGGAAGGAGATAATTTACCATACAGTACAGACAGTAGAAATTTTGGCCCAGTGGAATTCAATCTTATCCGAGGTAGAGTTACTAGTCGTTTTGCTTGATTTTTTAATTCTTTTTAAATAGTATGTCTGAACAAAAAAAATTACTTTTAGTCGATGATGAACCTGGCGTTAGAGAATCAGTACAAGCTTATTTAGAAGATAACGAAGAATGGAAAGTCGCAGCCGCCAGCAATGTAGAAGAAGCTTGGACATTGATCAAGCAGGAAACTCCTGATCTGATTATTTCTGATGTTATGATGCCGCAAGTCGATGGCTACCAATTTTTAGAGCAATTAAGAACTGATGCTCGATATCAGGTAATTCCTGTGATACTTTTGACGGCTAGGGGAATGACCAGAGATCGGATTAAAGGCCATGATATCGGTTGTGATGCTTATTTAGCTAAACCATTTGATCCAGAAGAGTTAGAGTCGATTGTGAGAAATCTCTTGAAGAGAAAAGAGGCGATCGCGGGTGATAATAGCAGCAGTACAGAGCTGGCAAAAATTGCCGAGGAACTTGAATATATCAAAGGCAAGCTGGACGAGAAATCCGAGCCAGGAACTGGTTTTCAGACGACTCCTCCGCCAATGAAAATTGATCTGACCCCAAGAGAACAAAGTGTTCTTGACTTAGTTGCCCAGGGATTAATGAACAAAGAAATTGCTCGGGATCTGAAAACTAGTGTTCGGAATGTCGAAAAATACGTAAGTCGTCTTTTTAATAAAACAAGTACTAATAGTCGTACCGAGTTGGTTCGTTTTGCTCTCAAACATGGGTTAACTAATTAGGGATGAGGGATAAAGGATGAGGGATAAAGGATGAGGGATGAGGAAAATACGAATTCCGTTTAGTATTGAAAAAAATTAACAGATGGCAATAACTATTTTATGGCAGGAGAAGTAGCAAAAAGAATTGGAGAAATTAAGCAAAAAGTTCCGCCTCATGTTCGTTTGATTGCGGTTAGTAAGCAGGTTTCTGCCGATGCGATGCGCATTGCCTATGAAGCAGGAGTTAGGGATTTTGCGGAAAATAGGCTACAAGAGGCGATCGCCAAACAAGAACAATTGCAGGATTTAACAGATATTTGTTGGCATTTTATTGGTCATATTCAAACTAAAAAAGCTCGTAAAATCATGGCCAACTTTCACTGGATTCATTCTATTGATAGCCTCAAGCTAGCTGAAAAAATCAATGCTTTGGCAGTGGAATTGGAGAATAAACCCCAATTATTGCTGCAAGTCAAGCCATTAGCAGATCCGAACAAATATGGTTGGCAGATAGAAGAGTTACTAAGAGATCTACCAGTATTAGATGGTCTAAAAAATATTCAAATCAAAGGATTAATGACAATTCTCCCTTGGGGACTAGCGGCGGAAAAAAACCTCATCGCCTTTAAGATGGTTCAAGAATTGGCAGAGAAAATTCGGCAGCAAAACTATTCTAGTCTTCACATGCAAGAGCTTTCTATGGGCATGTCGGGAGATTATCCTTTGGCAATTCAAGCAGGTAGCACCATGATTCGTCCCGGTAGAATCATTTTTGGGGAACGTTAGATGAAGGCAGAAGGCAGATGGCAGACCTAACCGTATTCGCATATGTTTCGGTAGGGAATCCTAAGAATAGTCGAAATCCTAAAAATCAGTTGCTAAAATCGTTGGCGTTTATTGTGGGTAATCGTCGGCGATCGCATGAAAAAGCATTTAGTTTGGTACAGCATAGTTCTAGCAAATATCATCGGATTATTGCTCTCGGATGTCAGTATGGCGCAAGAAAGAGACATCAAGCAAGCCCAGAGACAGAGTGATCAGCAAGATAATAGGGAAATTTTGACTCCTTTGGGGCAACAGTTTTTTACTCAACCGACGGCTAATCATCTGCAACGGGGAGATTTTACGATTAATGTCGATACTCGTATTTTTTTCTTACCTGATTTTGTCGAAAGTAGTGTCGATGATGAGGATACGGCAGTTAATTTTAATACAGGTTTCAGTTGGGGAATCACCGATAAACTACAAATGACGCTGCAATTTCAACATGTAGATAGTAGTTCTCCAGCTAAGCAAGGAGATTTTACTTCCGAGCGTACCGAAGACAATGAAGCAGCAGGGGAATTCAAATATCAACTATGGCGCAATAGCACTAATACTCAAGCTCTCAGTGGAGTAGTTTCGGCTTCTTGGGGTACTCGGGGTTTTCGGTTTATTGGGGAAGGGCAAGATGTCGAGATTAATAATCGCAATGTCTTTGTCACCTTAGCTACTCCTTTCACCGCACAAGTTAATCAGCGTTGGCAATTTAACTTTTCGCCGACTCTGACATTTTTTAACGACAAAAATGCTGCTTTCTACCATCGCCTACCTACAGACAATGATGAAGAATTTGGCACTGTTTTCGGTTTAACCGGCGGGGTTTCTTACAAGATTAATCCTCGTCTTTATCTTTGGGGTGATGCCTTTATTCCGCTGACAGGAAATAATAGTATAAGTCGAGAATCGGGAAAACCCGACACTGCGATCGCATATAATGCGGGACTTCGCTATTTAGTTAATCCTGGGCTGGCTCTGGATTTTTATGCTTCGAATACTTTTGCCAGTTTTGGCCCTCTTAGCGTCACAGCAGACCGGGACTTAGTGGCATTTGGCACCAACCTAACTTTTATGCCAGATTTTATTGCTGCTAATCGTAAATATCAAGACTCATTTGGCAAAGAACGAATTGAGACTCCTCTAACCATAGATGGCTTAGCTTTCTTCGATGGGGGGATTGTGCCGAGTCAAAAATTTCTCTTACACCTTCAAGGAGGCAGCCAGGGAATACTGACAGCTTTGCGTTACGGATTTCTCGATGATTTTGAGGCGGGAATTTATCTAGATTACGTCTCGGGCGATATTGATGAATCGGAACAGGGAATAAGTGGCAAAATTAGGTTTCTCAATCAAAACGAGGGCTCGCCCCTCACTCTTAGTGTTGCTACAACAGTGGGACTTACTAACCAACCTTTTGTTAATTTCCTCGCTAACGATCGCGATGAATTTGATCGCCGTGATCTCGATAAGGAAGTCCCCATATTTACTCCAGGGGGTGATGACCTGGAAGAAGGCAAGCAATTAATTGTGACACTAGCTTTGCCGATGCATTACCAATTCGAAAATCATCATGCAGTCTGGTTGACTCCGATTGTGGGTTATGTACAACGCGAAGGTACAGAAATTGCTGGTTTTAATATTGGTGGATCGCTCTCATTATCCGAGGAATTTAGTTTACTGGGGGAAGTGGGGGCAAATTTTGCTGGGGAAGGCAATGCCTTTAAGGGTGACAATTTAGACGATGTCATTCCTTGGACCGTCGCATTTCGTTGGAATCCTTCCAAGTTACTTAAAGTGACCACTGATAGTCAATTGGAATTATATCTAACCAATCGGGTGGGCTCTTCTACTTGGCATCAACTAAGAGTCAGAGACGATAATGATCTGGCTATCGGATTGGGTTTACAATTGCCTTTCTAAAACTAATTAGTGCTTTGGATAATAAGAGCGGGTGAAGAGATTCGAACTCTCGACATCGACCTTGGCAAGGTCGCGCTCTACCACTGAGCTACACCCGCGAACTATTTGTTCACCTTTGTAAGTATCACAGAATAAATTTTTCTTGTCAAATATTTTTTTGCACGACTTGGCAATTTATGGTCTAGTCAGGACAGGTGTTGGGTTTTAGGTGATAGGTTTTAGGGCACAAAGAGCTATATAGCACTACGTATTTTTGTTCCCTGTTCCCTGTTCCCTGTTCCCTTTCACCAAATTATATATGCCCTAACTATTTTTTGTAGTGCTATATTTTGATTTTTCAATTAACCAACAGCTTGCCAAGTTGTAATGTCATGGAAC
Source organism: Xenococcus sp. PCC 7305 (assembly GCF_000332055.1). Lineage (GTDB taxonomy): Bacteria > Cyanobacteriota > Cyanobacteriia > Cyanobacteriales > Xenococcaceae > Xenococcus. The sequence goes on from NZ_ALVZ01000190.1 coordinate 41,341, forward strand.
AAATTCTCGTAGCCTTCGATATTAGGATGTAGCCCATCTTCTCCATATTGCGATCGCAACCAGTTTTCCCCTCTAGATAACCATAAGTCAAATAAATCCAAATAGGGAATCTGTCTTTCCTGACAAGCTTTGAGCGTAGCTTCTTTGTAACGATATTGATCGAGATGGTTGTAATAAAGACAATCGTAAAAAGGCATTTTAGACTCATCTACGGGAATCATGCCGACAAAAAACACCGGAGCAAGACTAGTGGCCAAATCCAGTAAGGTCGTTAATTGCTGCTGGAACGCGACAAAATCGCTAAATAATCTGCCGTCTGGTTTACCCAGGCGAGGAGAATCATTTGTGCCTACTGAAAGCAAAATTGCATCGGGTACTTGAGATCGCAATTCTCCCCGACGATGGAATTCTATGGGTAAGCGCTGAGTCACATTCACTAGGCGATCGCCTCTGACTCCCAAATTATATAACACGCGATCGCCTGATTCTGGAGACATCCATTGACGACGTAATCTTTCTACCCAACCACCACCAACAAAATCTCCGTAACCATAAACAATGCTGTCACCGATCGCAATTATCTTGAGAGGAGTTTTACTTTGCAGTTGAGATAAGGACTGAGGTACAGATTTAATAGTTGAGGGAGCAGCGTGATCAGTAGAAATGAGAGTTGTCATAAATGAGTGTTATTTAAATTCGTTAAAAAAAATCAGCTTAATATTTATACATATTATCTGATCACTCGCGTTTCGTCTCATTTATATATCCTATGAGGGAAAATGGCGTAATGGGTAATGGGTAATGGGTAATGGGTAATGGGTAATAAGTAATAAGTAATGGGTAATGATCAATGATTAATGTTTTTCTTGATTTGTTCTAATTCTGACTCAACTTCCAACTCTTGGAATTTTGCCTCTAGTGGGTCGCTTGTCGAACTGTTATCACTGTGATTATTATTCATGCCTTGATTCCAACCCTTAGTATAGCGATCGCTATAGGTTTCATTATTGGCAGATTTTATTTCGGCAGACTTGGCTTTGACTGCTTCAAGTCTCTGTTGAATCTGCTGTAAAAGCTCTTTGGCTCGGGGAATCTGCTTCTTTGTCCCCTCCATTTTTCCCCAAACTTGATTGCCTTGTCGCAACAGAGCAGCTTCTCTTTCTTTGGCTGCTTCTGCGAGATCCCGTCTGCCTGCTGCTGTAGCTGTGTCCACCCGAGTATGCCAGAGTTTAATCTTCTCTGCGATCGTGATAATCTCGGCCTGTAAGGCCTTTTCCTTAAGTTGAAACTCGACAATCAGACTTTTGGTGTCTCGCTCTTGTTCTTTGAGCTGCTCTTCTAAGGCTGAAAGTTCTAGATGGGGATGCTTGCGTAAAAAATCCTCTAATTGCTTTTCAACAAATTGGTTAATATTATCAAATAAGCCCATAGACCATAGCGGAGTCAACGCAAGGTAATAATTAGAACGGGACTGACGGGGCTCGAACCCGCGACCTCCTGCGTGACAGGCAGGCATTCTAAACCAACTGAACTACAGTCCCAAATAAGTCACGAATAACATGGTAGATTGTTTTGTCCTAGTTGTCAAACTTTTTAGAATCTGTTGGCATAATTGTCATTGGAAATGAGAGAATAATAAGTCATGTAAACTGCTAGCTGGAATGATGAGTTTGGACTGGATTAAACGCGCCGATCGCCTAAGTGCCTTACCCCCCTATGTTTTTGCTCGTTTAGATGAGCTGAAAGCCCGAGCAAGAGAACAGGGTTTGGACCTCATAGATCTGGGAATGGGTAATCCTGACGGGGCAGCACCTCAACCGATAATTGATGCTGCGATCGCAGCTTTAGCAGAACCGCAAAATCATGGTTATCCTCCCTTTGAAGGCACAGCTAGTTTTCGCGCTAGCATCACTACTTGGTATCAACGCTGTTATGGAGTGGATCTTGACCCAGACAGCGAAGTTCTCCCCACCATTGGCTCCAAAGAAGGTTTAGGACATTTAGCCCTAGCTTATATCAATCCTGGAGATTTGGTGCTCGTGCCCAGTCCTTCCTATCCCGCCCATTTTCGTGGTCCTTTAATTGCTGGAGGACAAATTTATGATCTCAAACTCACAGCAGAACAAGATTGGCTAATTGACTTGGATGCGATACCTGAAGATGTCGCCCAAAAAGCCAAAATGCTCTACTTTAATTATCCGAATAACCCGACCACTGCCACGGCACCTCGGGAATTTTTTGAGGAGGTAGTTGCCTTTGCCCGTCATTATTCCATTTTGCTCGTTCATGACCTATGTTACGCAGAATTAGCTTTTGACGGTTATCAACCCACCAGCTTATTAGAAATTCCTGGAGCCAAGGACATTGGTGTCGAATTCCACACTCTCTCCAAAACCTATAATATGGCAGGCTGGCGTGTTGGATTTGTGGTGGGCAATTCCGATATCATCCAAGGTCTACGCACTCTCAAAACAAATTTGGACTATGGAATTTTTGCCACCATTCAAAAAGCAGCTGAAACAGCTCTCCAGTTACCTGACAAATATATCCAGGATGTTCAAAAACGTTACAGTGAAAGAAGGGATTTTTTAATTCAAGGTTTAGGAGAACTCGGATGGTCAATTCCCCCATCACAAGCAACTATGTATCTCTGGATACCCACTCCTGTCGGGGTTGGTGCCACAGAATTTGCCCTTGATGTTTTGCAGAAAACTGGAGTGGTTTTAACCCCTGGTAATGCTTTTGGCGAAGCGGGAGAAGGTTACGTTAGAGTTAGTCTGATTGCTGACCTTGATCGCCTGCAAGAAGTTCTAAATCGTTTTCACCAAGCAGGAATTAGATATAAGGGATAAGGGATGAGGGATGAAGGATGAGGAAGGAGTGCTAGTGTCGTTTCGCGGAAGTAATGAGAATTAATTAAGTAATAAGTAATGAGTAATGAGTAATGAGTAATAAGTAATAAGTAATGAGTAATGAGTAATGAATCATCAAGCAACCATTAGATTAATGCATGCCAAGCTGCACCGCGTTACCGTGACTGAAGCCAATGTTAACTATATTGGCAGTATTACTGTAGATAAGGACTTGCTCGATCGCGTAGGAATCTTGCCCCTCGAAGAAGTTGATGTGATTAATCTCGATAATGGTAAACGTTGGTCTACCTATGCAATTCCTGGAGAAGCAGGTTCTGGAGAGATTTGTCCCAATGGAGGGGCGGCCTTGCTCTGTAAGCCAGGAGATTTATTGATTATCATCGCCTATGAAGAACGCGATCGCTCAGATGTCCTCACCAAGGGTCATCAAGCAAAAGTCTTGGTTGTTGATGAGCATAATCGCTGTCAGAAGTTTATGTCTCAAAATCTCACTTCAGAAAATAATAAAATCGAATTTTCTTCTATCTAAAGGCGAAATCAGTTCAACTTCTTGAAGGGGCGGTTTCTTCTTTGTTTCTAAAATATAGATGATTATCTATTGTACTAATACAATCAGGGCCATGTCTCAGTGATAGTACTATAAAGCCTAAGTAATAACACTATTATTCTCCGTAATAACACCTAAGCATTCTACGGAGTTAATTTTTGTCCCTAAGTAATAATCCGGATGAAATATCAAAATCAATCATTACAATCATTGTATATATAGTTATTTGGCCTCAAGATCATATCCGTTGATATGCTGAGAGCTAATTCTAATTATTTATGTATGTTTTTGTAGTTCGATTTTTTTTAGTTCAAATCATCCAATACTTAGCAAAATGAACAATCCTAATAAGTATATTCTCGGTATTAATTCTGCTTACCATGAATCCTCTGCTTGTTTAATCAATAATGGTCAAGTTGTAATCGCCGTTGAGGAGGAAAGACTCAATCGTATTAAACATGCAAAACCCGCAAAAGTTGACAATCCCCATATTTTGCCTTTTAAATCGATACAACTTTGTTTAGACAAAGCAGGCATTGGGTTTCAAGATATAGATCAAATAGGTTACTCCTTCAATCCAGAAAGAAGATTGCTCAACAGGGATCTGCAACAACCTTGTATTGATGGTGATTGGGGTAGTAAATCAGGAGAAGAACTTTTTTATCAAAAACTACAAGAAATAATTCAGATTCTCAGTGATTTTGCAGGGGAAGACCTCAGCCGTAAGTTAAAATGGCTCGACCACCATTTATGTCATGCGGCAAGTGCCTATTTTGTCTCACCCTATGAAGATGCGGCGGTTCTTGTTATCGATGGAATTGGCGAGTTTGAATCCACTACTATGTACCAGGGTAAGGGTAATAAATTATCGGAATTAAATAGCATCAAATATCCCAATAGCCTAGGATTTTTATGGGAAAAAATGGCAGAATTTCTGGGTTTTAGCGAGTATGATGCCTGCAAGATTATGGGGCTAGCTTCCTATGGTCACTATAGTTACTATTACAATACATTTAAGCAATTTATTCAAACTGGCCCAGGAAGTTTTTCGATAGACAATGATGTTTTGCAGTTTAGACTTAATGAGTTTACTGGCCTAGAAAGATTATTTGGAGCTAAACGCGCAGCCGATCAGGAATTGGCAGAACGCCATACTGACATTGCCGCCGCATTGCAAAAAATTACCGAGGAGATCGTCTTAGAACTAGGGGCTGATCTTTATCGCCGCACAAAAAGTAAGAATCTTTGTCTTGCTGGCGGTGTTGCTTTAAACTGCGTTTGCAACGGTGTCTTACAAGAACATAGCCCCTACGAGAACATCTATATTCAACCTGCGGCTCATGATGCAGGAACTGCGATCGGCGCAGCCTATATTTTATGGAATCAGGTTTTAGATAATCCGAAAACCTATGTCATGGATAATCCTTATTTGGGTCCAGAATATACGGACGATGAGATCCGAGATGTTCTCGATAGTCAGAATTTGAAATATTCCTATCATGAAAACATCGAAGAAGTTGCTGCTGGGTTGATTGCTAAAGGATATATTATCGGTTGGTTTCAAGGAAAAGCAGAAATTGGCCCTAGAGCATTAGGCAATAGATCTTTACTCGCAGATCCTCGACATCCTTATATGAAGGATATTATTAATATGAAGGTCAAAAAGAGAGAGGGTTTTCGTCCCTTTGCTCCCTCAGTTTTGGCAGAAAAAGCCGATGAATGGTTTAGAATTCCCAATAGACAAAATCCTTCCAACTTTATGTTGATTGCTTATGATGTTCTTAAACATCAACAAGAATTGATTCCTGCTGTGACTCATGTTGATGGTACAAGCCGAGTCCAAACTGTAGAGAAATCATTTAATTCTAAGTATCATAAATTGATAGAAGAATTTGAAAAAATTACTAACATCCCGATTGTTCTTAACACTTCCTTGAACAAGATGGAGCCTGTTGTTTGTAGCCCAGAAGATGCAGTTAATACGATGAAAAAAGCCCATTTATATTATCTGGTTGTGGGCAATTTTGTGGTCGACAATACTTGGTCTAAGTAATAAGTAATAAGTAATAAGTAATAAGTAATAAGTAAT
>NZ_ALVZ01000191.1 GCF_000332055.1 Xenococcus sp. PCC 7305
GACTTGGGGATTTAGGGATTTGGGGATCTAGGGAAAAGCCTATTACTTCGTGGTTCAACTTGGGAAATTTAATCAAAAGGAAAATTCGTCGAACTCACGTTTATTTAAATTTGCAGATAAAAGTTGGCTTAATATCTTCATGATTGACTTTATCAGCCCAAGAATTTCCGAATCTTTTCTTTTACTTCATGATAATTTTTTGCTTAATTCAATCCCATTTGCAATAAATAAAAACCAACAAGATCAAATTATTTAATGCCTTTTGTCAATCTAAACAATAAAATTATCAATTAAATCTGCAACATTTCGACTATAAACTAAATCACTATAATTTCCCCATTTTTCCTGTGACCAATGATGATTTTGCATTGTAGCTTCTTGAATTACTGTCATAAAAGGACGACGCAACTGTTCATATCTTCTAAAAAAATGATCAATTCTTTCTTGATTATCTAAAGCATTATTATTAACAATATTCGCGGTCTTACAAGCAAGGCACTTCGCGATCGCATGACCAATAATCGCCGCATCTTCTAAACCTTGATTAGCACCTTGGGCAGCAAAAGGAGGCATTCCATGAGCCGCATCTCCTGCTAAAACCACTCTGCCTTTACTCCAAACAGATTGAGAATCAGGGGAAATATTTGTCGGATGAATATAATAAGGGCGTCGAATTAATACCTCAGGATTTGACAAATTAATTAATTGGGCAAAAACATCAGGAAATCCAGCTCTGGTAAGAATTTTAGCTGCTAAATGGATAATCTCTTCAGGAACCTTATTTTGTAATAAATCTAAGTCTAAAGGACTATGTAATAAATAACCAAGAGCTTTTTGAGATCTACGAATTAGGATCAGCCGAGGACGCTCTGAATTCTCAGAATGAGGCGAGTCGGAATCGTTATATAAAGTAACAACTTTATCATCCTGAAAATATTGATTTTCTAATTGCTGAATAATAGTCTGAGATACATTCTCAATTTGTAAACAACCGATCGCGGAGAAGCCAGAATATTGGGGTTGTGCCCATTGCTTTAAATCCGAACCGCCATACATTATTTGTCGAACAGTTGAATTAATACCATCTGCTGCCACGACTAACTTAGCTTGAAATTTTTTGGTAACGGGATAGGGAGTTTTTGATTGTATATTAGTTATGTTATCCGAAGATTTGGTATTGCCAAAATCAGCTTGAGACATTTCCCAATAGGCGAAAGGATTACTCAAAGTTTCATCATTATTAGTAAGACAATCGACCTCTATTAATGAATCTTTTTCAGTGATATCAATACAACGATGATTAACTAAGACTATCTCTGAAGGAAGTAAATTCCTAAGGGTTGTTTGCAAGTCATACCAAGGAATTGAAACTCGACCTTCATTATAGCGCTCATGCCAAGCTTCAAAAACTAAAGGAGTTGAACGAATTATTTTGCCTTGCAGATTTTTTTGATGCCAAAATCTTTTCTGAGGGTTGCTTGATGCTTTGCCTTCACTGTTTTGTCTCCGAACCTTAGTAAACTCTAACCCTACCTGCTTAACTTTTTGATAAGCTTGCTCATCAATGTATTTAAGGGCTTTTAATCCGTTGGGGAGAATATCAACTACTTGACCAACCCGACGGAAACTACGAGTTTGATCAATCACCATTATATTATCTATGCCACGTTGCCGTAATGCGATCGCAGTAGCTAACCCCACCGGGCCAGCGCCGACAATCAACACATCACAGACTCGCTCTAGATTCATAATGTATTTTCCATCTGTCGTCTGCCGTTATTATTCCGCTTGATATTATCCCACGAAGACGGGACGATACTACCACCTATCTCGGTTTAATTTTCAGATTTGTTTGTGGTTTTTTCCAGCTTCAAATCCAGAACCGATTTTGCTTTTTTATCCAGGACAGGAGTGGGATTTAATTTCTCGTCCCAAGTCTTGATCAAACTTTGAGCATTACTATATCCAGTTGTTCCTGAAGGAATTTTGCGAGCGATCGCGATTGCCTCCTCCAAAGAATAATAGGAAGCTCTCTCTGCCAGCACCACCATTTCAGTACTCCAGTCATTGACATTGGGAGTCACTTGGTAATAGGAAGATGTGCTCGAAGGTATTTGTCGAATTGTTCGAATAGCTTGAGCTAAAGCATCGGGAGTTCGTTGATCTGCTAGTTTAAAAGCCTGTCGCAAATATTCTCTAGCTTTAATTTCCTGTTGCCAAAGAGCTATTTTCTTCTGGGCTTGAGAAGACAAAGCCCTTCCCGAGCGAATTTGTCGAGCTGTTTGAATTGCTTCATCATAGTTTTTCAGATTAGCCAAAGAAATAGCCTGGTCTAATATGGGCTGATCTTCGACTCTTTCAATACTACTTTGCCAACGGCTAGCATATTTTCTGGCCTCTCGGTATAGAGGACTACTAGAAGAAACTAAATTTATTTCTGCGATCGCTCTGCGCCAAGCAGTGACATTTGAAGGTGCCGCCAGTTCTCTGGCTCGGGCAATGATGGGACGATCTTCAATGATTTGAATTTCGCCGCGCCATTGATTAATTTGTTTTTGAGCTTCCTGATGGCGAGGATTCCCATTAGGAATCAGCTTCAATTCAGCAATAGCTGCCCTGTAGCTAGTAATATTAGCGCCTTGAGCAAGTTCGCTCGCTCGGTCAAAATGCTTAACATCTTCAATTTCCAATGTCCAACGAGCCATTAGTTGCTGAGCTTGGGCATACAAACTCGCTTCTGGAGTTAATTCAGCCGCTTCTGAGATCGCATCCTCTAAATTGAGAACTGAACCTAACTCGGCACTTGTCCCTGCATTGGCGAGAATCTTCCACTCTTGAACTAGTTCTGCAATGCCCAAGGTCTCGCCAGGGACATTGTAAGTAATATTTAGTAGTTTGGACCAATTTTGTTTAGTTAGATACTCATCAGCCAAGGCAAAGATGCGATTTTTCCCTTGAGCCAAAATATCCTGGGCCTCGGCATAGGCGTAACTATCTTCAGAGATTGCTTCGGCTTTTTTGATCGCAGCAAATAGATTATCGAGACTACCCTCTTCTAACTGGGTCACGGCTTTATCGAGAGTCGCGCTTTCTTCTTGCGCAATATTAATATTATCAATCGCCTCTTGATATTTGGTTGTCGACCAATAACTATTGCGAACATCCGCGAGACGAACTGCGGCAGAAAAAGCTTCATTCCATTTAGCAGCGCGTAACAATTCTTCTACTCGGTTATAGTTGCCCTCTGCTTTTGTCCAAACAGTTTGCCAGTTGTCAATTTTGGAATCAACTATCTTTTGCGCTTCCAAATTCTCAGGTATCTCCTGGGCGATCGCGATCGCCGCTTCCAAATTACCTTCTTGGAATTTAGTTTCCCCGATATCCAAAATTCCCGTTGCCCATTTTTCCACATTACGATTAATTTCCGAGCGCAAAGGATGATTATCCGGTAACTTTTCAACCAGAGCGATCGCACTCAAATAATCGTCAACAGTTTTTTGTTCAGCTAGGTTTTGAGCGCAATATATTCTCACTGCAGCTGAAGCCACTGGCCAAAAGACATTAGAACAAGTCTTGGTTTGAGGCAATCTAAGTAACATTGAGGTTGCTCCATAGCCAATCCCCCCAGATAAAATTACCAAAACAATGGCCCATATTTGCCAAGTTTGCCACCAAGAAATTTGAGCAGATGATTCTGTAGTCATGGGCTTCGGAGAATTTGATTGAGGATTAGTTAAACTATTATCAGGAGTAGTCACTGGTAAAGACATGTTATCCGCTTCCAAAGAGACAAATTTATCATTTACGTCTTGAGAACCTTTTGTTAAGACAGGCTCTTTTGATAACGGGTAATTACCTCCTGGGGATTTATTATCAACGTTTTTAAATTCTCGATTAGTTGTCATAAACCGTCCCTAATTTACCAGTAACTTTTGTCTCCAAATTATTCTTAGAGATATTTATTTATTTGAACTACATCTTATCATCTAGTTCTCTAAGTAAATATACTAAATACATGGTGAAAAACCTGGTAAATAGCTAATTAGACTCTGCTCTTAGATCATCAATAATTCGGCTCAATTCCGATTCAGTTGCCTGATAAACCTCATTACAAAATTGACAAGTTGCTTCAGCACCTTCATCTTTTTCGATCATATCTTGAAGCTCAGCTTCTCCTAACATTTTTAAAGCCCCCAAAACCCGATCAAACGAACAACGACAGCTAAAGCGAACTAGCTGACTCTCGGGCATAATTGTCAGGCCCAGATCTCCCAACATATCCTCCATAATATCATTGAGACTCTTACCTGCTCTCAACAGAGGAGTAAAACCTGATAGCTTGCTAACCCGAGATTCTAACAAAGCAACTAAGGATTCATCCCGAGCAGCCTTAGGTAACACCTGTAATAATAACCCCCCAGCTGCGGTAACTCCATCTGCACCAACAAAAACCCCTAGTAATAATGCAGAAGGTGTTTGCTCAGAAGTTACGAGATAATTAGCAATATCATCACCAACTTCCCCAGAAACTAACTCCACAGTACTCGAATAAGGATACCCATAACCCACATCTCTGATTACGTATAAATAACCATCTTTGCCAACAGCTCCCCCCACATCTAGTTTTCCTTTGTCATTGGGAGGTAGCTCCACCTCAGGATTTTGCACATAACCTCTCACCGTGCCGTCAAGACCGGCATCAACTAAGATGCTACCCAAGGGTCCATTACCTTCAAAACGAATGTTAACCCTCGATTCTGCTTTTTTCATGCTGGATACCAGTAGTAATCCAGCGGTCATCGTGCGCCCTAAAGCTGCGGTGGCAACATATGAGAGGTTATGTCGTTGGCGAGCTTCTTCTGTCAGTCTCGTCGTGATAACCCCGACGGCTCTAATACCATTATCTGCTGCGGTTGCCCTAATTAGTTTATCTGCCATTAATCTCAATTTTGAAGTTGCTATGGTGCTACTTAATAAAATTTAGCATTACTTCAGTTACTGAAACTTTTGAATAGTAGCCGTAAGGGTTTGCGAAGTTTTCTGGGAAGCCACAGAGATTTTTTGAGAAAGTTGCGAAATTTCCACGTACTATCTCCCAAAAGCTTGCTGAACAACAGCAATAACTTATATTTAGTTGATTCAGAATTAACATTGTTGATAATCGGCTTGAGAAAATAATCATCCAAATTATTTTCCGCAGCATGCTGCACAAACCACAAAGCGTAATTTAACCTTCCCTGCAAATGATTAAGATCGAAGGCTATCTGTAAATCAATTCTTTGTTCCCAAAGGTAACGCATTAAATTAGTCACTTTCCAGGGAGAAAGACTAGATACCATTCCCGAAGGTTGATTAAGATATTGATGAAACGACTCAAAAGGATTTCCCGTAAATTTCTCTGGGGAATTTCGATAGCAATAACGCATTAGATTGGAGATCCCAAGACCGTTACTAAATCGACCATAGCTATATTCAGGATTAACATTATTTCCGTAACTAAATTCCTGTAACTTTGCCAAATAATGGTTCACGATCGCTTGTAAGGGAACATCTAAATCACCATTGAATCTTTCAGTATGCTTAGAAAGGCGTTGAGGTTGCTTAGCATCAATGCCACTGAAATGGAAAAAACTTAAGGGCTTACCATCAACCAACCAGCCTGTGTCTGTTTGGGTTAGTTGACGCTGTTCGAGGTTCCAATATGCCACATTAAGACTATGATTTCGTAAAATAGCCACATTTTCGTGAAAAGCTGGCAAAAGATCGACGAATTTTTGATCAACAAAGATTCCTTGATCCTGTTGATTAATGCATTGAAAACGTAATTTTCTCTCCCACCATTGCAAAAAGGCGATCGCATCTTGACTATTATTCAAGGCAATAAAACCGAGGTTATAGATTCCCGCCTTCATAATGCCGATATCGTTGGGAAAATCTTTAAATTCTGCTGGAGCAGTCAGATGGGGAGTCAAGACAAAATCAGCACCCCCCTCAAAAGCATCCAACACAGGAGTCATCGGGGCAAAGAGTTCAATATCAGGATCAAGATAAATTACTTCTGTATAACCTCTCGATTCAATAAGCTGCCGCATCACAAAAGGTTTAACTGCAGTATTGAATTCCATGATGTCGTAGCGAAAAGCAAAATCAGAAAAGTTCTCAATCCCTAGATCGGCGGCAGGAATAATTTCCACACCCCGAATGCCTAATTCGACATCCGCAGAAATTTCATCGGCCAAACATAGAAATAAATCCACCTCAGGATGATATTTTTGTGCCGAGCTAAACAAAATCCTCACATAGGGAAAATAATTATTGGAACAGATACTGACAATAGCTCGTTTCTTACTGTTGGAAGTAGAATTCATCAATTATAAAGTGCGATCGCATTTATTTAACATCATTATATATTCCTACAAGTTACCTCAAAGATGAGCTTAACTGGCGGAAATTAATTTATCCTATTATTTATTGATCCAATATCAAGAAACATTCTTTTCCCAAATTCCCCAAAACAAGATGAAATCTCACATTTTAGTCGTCGAAGATGAAGGTAAATTAGCTCAGTTCATAAAGCTAGAATTAGAATATGAAGGCTATGAAGTAACTGTGGTGACTGATGGATTAGGGGGCTTAGGGACAGCAAGGGAAATGACTCCCGATCTCATTCTCTTAGATTGGATGTTACCAGGAATTTCAGGATTAGAGATTTGTCGTCGTTTGCGCCAAACTGGGGATAAAGTCCCAATTATTTTATTAACTGCTAAGGATGAGGTTAGCGATCGCGTGGCTGGGTTAGATGCTGGAGCAGATGATTATATGATCAAGCCTTTTAGCATTGAAGAATTGCTAGCTCGCATTCGAGCTAATTTGAGGAGGAATCAAGAAGAAGATAGCAGCTCTCTGCAATTTTCCGATTTGCGTTTAGATCGCTCATCTCGCGAAGTCTATCGGAGCAATCGTTTGATTGAGTTAACCGCCAAAGAATTTGATCTTTTAGAATACTTGATTTCCCATCCTCGTCAAGTTCTAACTCGCGACCAAATTTTAGAACGAGTCTGGGGGTATGATTTTATGGGAGATTCTAATATCATCGAGGTCTATGTGCGTTATCTACGTCTCAAATTAGAAGCCAATCAAGAACCCAGATTAATCCAAACTGTTCGCGGTGTTGGCTATGTATTACGAGAATGAGCCAGAATCAACACAAACCATTAACTCGTCTAGATAACCTTGGTTGCCGAAAGATCAATTCTGCCCAAATAAAGACTAAAAGCAATCAAAAAGTTTTCTAAAACTTTGATTAACCAGGTAACGTCTTCTGCCTTCTGGGATTCATACTTAACAAATAAAATTGCTAATCTTTGCTCTAATTCTGGTTTAATTTTAGGACATATCAGGAGCATTTTCACCAACAAAGAGACGGCATTAACCGTACCTAAATTCATCACTAAATCAATAAATTGACTGTGATTGTTTTGTTTAGTCGTATCAACCATGATAAATCTCAACAATCTTCTGCAAGTCTGAAAAATTAAACTATCAGTTAAAGGCTGAGAATCTGATTGATAATAGCTTTCATCAAGAATATTTAAGATTGTTTTATCCAATTGATAGGCTTTATTCCTTGATTTTATTCCCAAAAGCAAATAAGCATGCAAGTTTTTTTTAAATTTTTTGTAGGAAACTGTTGAGTCATTTTTCAGCAGAAATCTCTCGGATATTTGTTGAATTGTCTCTTTTTCATTGGGCTTTTCCAAATATTTCTGAATCGATATTTTCAAATCCTGATCAGATAGTAAACTAGGGTTTTTCACTCTTCTTAAAAGTTTTCCCGCACCATGAGACATCTGCCTAGCTCTGGCAATCTGCATCAAACGAGAGCGATAAATAACATGTTGTGCTAGTTGAAATTCAAAATATTTTTGGCGAATACTTTGAAGTTTAACTATCAAACTCTTTTCCTCCGGACTATATTCTTTACCGAGTAATAAAGACTTATATAGGTAAGGATAATGAGTTAAATAATTAGAAACTGGTTCTTTAAAATTAAAGTTAGATAATGATTTATGAGCAATGACATTACCAATACGTTTTAATTTTAAATAATAATCCGTCTGGCGAAAATTATGAGCTAATTCATATATTTTTTTACGTCTGCGGTCATAGCATGGGGTGGTAAAATTAATCGAATCTATAATATTAACTAGTTCAAAAATAAATTGCTGTAGCTCCGATTGTTGCGCCCAATGATTAATGACAATGTGATAGCAATAATTTAAGACATAGGAAAATCTTGCCTGATCTTCCCTCGAAAAAATCAGACTCTCCATATGGCCGCGCAGCGCAGAATCTTGAATACTAAACTCAAAAAAAATGCGGCGAAATTCAGCAATAACATCAGCTGGTGAATTATTTTCTACATAGTTTCGTAAATACTGATAGACTACTTGTTCTAAATTAACTCTTTTATAGCCAAAATTATCTTGGTAGTTTATCATCTATAGTTACCAACTATAATGGATTTCCGTTCCATTGTAGCCTTAGTTTCTATCAAGTAGGTTGAGCTGGATCATGAGCAAGCAGAATTATTGCTCTATAAAACAAGAGATTAGAAACTTGAGGCTATAACAACTTAACTAAGGATAAATCTGCCTTCCCAAAATGGATACTAAGAGCTAATTGCAAATTTTCGAGAGAATCAATTAACCAGGGAACTTCATTACAATCATAGGATTCATAATGAGAAAAAAGAATTGCAAAACGTTGTTCCAGGTAAGGTTTTACTTTTTTACAGATCAATAGTAGCTTTAAGAGCAAACCAATAACTTTTGTTTCTCCCAAATTATCAATTAAATCGATGAATAAATTATAGTTGGGATTCTTGAGACTATCTACTACTAGAAATTTTAATAAGCTTGAGCAAGTTCTCATGATCGTAAACTCATCGACAATTTGAGAATGGAAATCTGGCAAGATATTCTGCAAATATTTATATAGTTTTTGATTGAATTGATATTTGCCATAATGAGAATCAATACCTGAAATTAAATATTCATAAAGCTCATTCTTGAATTGTTGATAATATTTAGTGCTGCTCATATTATGAGAAAAATTATGGGCTAAATCCAGATAGGTAGAACCTGACTCGACCTTGCCAAGATATTGCTTGAGGGCATAACTCAATTGGCGATCGCTTAATAATGTGGGATTATCCACAGTTTTAATTAGGCTCTTGGGGACCTTATTTCTATTAGAGGCTTTATATTTACGAATAATTTCTGCTAGCCTTACACGATAGGTGATGTATTGAGAAATATCTAATTCATAGGTTTTCTGAATTCCTTTTTGAATTTTCTTGATAGTTTTTTTGAATTCATAACTACTATCTTCACTTAATAGACAATGTTGATATAAAAAAGGATAACGTTGAATTACATCACCAACAGATAGACTGTTATTATTTTCATTATTATGATGCTGAGCAACTAAATTACCTAGTCTCTTTAATTTTATATATTGCTCAGTCCTCTGGAAATCATCAACTAGTTTACGTAGTTTTCTAGTCGCTTTAGAATTAGCTGTTCCAGGGGGCAAAGCTATTTCTAACTGAGACAATAACAGAGGAACATACTTTTTTAGCTCAGGGTCTTTCTGCCAAAAATTAATAATAATATGGCAACAACGATTGAGGAAAAAAGGAAATTCTCTTTCCACATAATGAGTATTAATAATTATATCGAGGGCAGATTTTACTGAGTGAACATCGTAACCTGTCCCTTTAACGAATAAATAACGAAATCTTTGAATTAATCTTTCTGGACTATCTCTTTGTAAAGACTCTCGTAAATGATCATATATTATATTCGCCTCTTCATGAGTAGATTGAAAACCACAATCACTTTGATAAACTATGTCCATCTATAAGCCTCTCATAGCCACGGAAAAATCAACAAAAACTTAAATTTCAAAATAAATAAAAACTTATTATGCCTTCTTCTTTATAATACAATCATATTTTCCTGAATGGGATTAAGGTTTAATCAAGATTTCATAGGGTTAAACTTAGTAATATTGCTGATGCAAATTGCTGACATGACATGGTAAAAATCCTAAAATTTAGGTAATAATCTAGGACACTTCCTATCTTGAGTAAAGTTTATTAACCAAAGTTTCAGTATTAAAAACTATGACAAAAAACATTCCTCTGGGCGAACTTGGTGAGATTCTTGGGGACAATTTGCTCCAGACAGTAGCAAATGGGCTCACCACATTTGCGATCGCAGCAAGCACTGATACTCGAAACTTTCCACCAGGAGGCATATTTCTTGCTTTAGAGGGAGAGCAATTTGATGGACATGATTTTGCTGCTATGGCCATTGAACAAGGAGCGACCGCCTTAATTCTGTCGCGTCAATTATCACTAACCTCTGATGTCCCACAATTTATTGTTGCGGATACTCTCACAGCCTATCAACAAATTGCCTGCTGGTGGCGCGATCGCTTTAACATTCCGATTATTGGTGTCACGGGCTCAGTAGGGAAAACTAGCACCAAAGAATTAATTGCTGCGGTCTTGGGAACTCAAGGAAAAGTGCTCAAAACTCAAGCTAATTATAACAATGAAATTGGTGTGCCCAAAACTCTACTTGAAATCACTCCAGAACATGATTACGCCGTGATTGAAATGGCTATGCGAGGGCTAGGGGAAATTGCCTTACTGACAGATATTGCCAAGCCCACCATTGGCGTTATTACTAACGTGGGGACAGCACATATTGGACGATTGGGCTCGAAAGAAGCGATTGCCCAGGCCAAATGTGAATTATTGGCTCGGATGTCGCCCCAAAGCACCGCAATTCTTAATTATGATAATCCCTTGTTAATCGAAACCGCAGCTCAAGTATGGCAAGGTAAAACAATTACCTATGGTTTAACGGGGGGAGATCTCCAAGGAGACCTAAGCGCTCCCGATATGCTCTCACTAGCCAATAAAAAATTTCCCTTGCCCCTTCCCGGAAGTCATAATGCAAGCAACTATTTAGCTGCGATCGCAGTTGCCCAAATTTTAGAAATCGATACTGCATGTTTAACAGCAGGCTTAACAGTCCAATTACCCAAGGGCCGAGCTCGTCGTTATCAATTATCAAATGACATTTTACTCCTTGATGAAACCTATAATGCCGGCTTTGAATCGATGCAAGCAGCCCTGAGAATGCTCAAGGCGACTCCAGGGCAAAGACATCTCGCGGTTTTAGGAACCATGAAAGAATTAGGATCTTATTCTGCGGCCTTACATCAACAAGTGGGCGTCACTGTTCAAGAGTTAGGGATTGATCGCTTACTCGTTCTAGCCGATGAACCGGAAACCGAAACTATGATTGCTGGGGCGGAGGGCGTAATTTCCGAATGTTTTCGCGATCGCGCGTTATTAGGAGATAGATTACGAGATATTATGGCCTCAGGCGATCGTATCCTGTTCAAAGCCTCTAATTCTGTGGGATTAAATCAAGTAGTAGAGGAATTACGACAAAATAGATGAGCTTGGAGATCGTCATAACCTCAAATTAGTGAGAAAATAAGAGCATCATTAAGGAAAGTGAAATTAAAGAGAGATTTTAGTTTTCACTAATAGCTAGAGAGATCAAATACCATGAACTTGAAATTACTAGTCACTATTGGATTCTTAACTACCTTTGCGATCGCCAATCCTAGCAATGCGGAAAATCCAGCTCATGTTCAACAGCTCCTAACCACTGGAGAATGTCCTAGCTGCGACTTACAAGGAGCAAATCTAGAAAATACACATTTAATTGGGGCAGATTTACGAGGGGCCAATCTCATCGGGGCAAGCCTGATAGGTGCTAATTTGGAGGGAGCAGATTTGACCAATGCTAAATTAGAGAATGCCAACTTAACAGCTTCCTTTTTGACTAATTCCAGTCTCAATCAAGCCGACCTTGATCAAGCAAATTTAACTGCGGCAACAGTAATTGACGCCGATGTTTCTGGAGCTTCAATGACAGATTTAAATCTGACAAATGCCATTATTCACCATACAGGGATTGGGGTTGGAGGTTCAGACTAAAGACATCACCAATTTAACTGGAGAAACCCGTGCCAAGACAGCTTGATGATAGGATTGGCTGTGTCTTTAATTAGAGATTCCCATTATGAGTTTCCGCTTTATAACAGTAATATTGTTGTCTTGTTGTCTATGGATGACTAGTTTTATAATTGCACCTCAAGCCAGTGCCTTGACATCCATTGAGTTATTCGACCTAGATTATGAACTTTGTACAGGAGACAAAGCTCAAGGTGGTGGTGTAAGTAGTGGCAGTCTGCGTCCAGCCAGTTGCTTTTTAATTATCGGAAAGGCTGAAAATACTTCGGGAAAGCCAGTTGTTGACGCCGACGTATACGGACGAATCTACGATGCTAACCACAACCCAATCATGGCAAACCGTAGCAGAGTTGGGGGCATCCTCTATGTACCTCCAGGTGTTAGCGATTTTCAAATCAGAATTAGTGTTCCGACTACTCAACCAACACCCTTGATACTTGACAAATTTAAAGCCTCTGGCTTTACAGGAAAAGTACGCCCTTATTACTACGATGACTTCCAACGCTGAATTAGCATAGGCTCCAGACGTTAGAGTACAGGGACAGGGTAATAGCAGATTAAATTAGGGCTCTTGTAATCAAGGGAGCTAAAGCACCTTGGATAAACTGTAAAGCTATAATGGCTAAAATTGCGGAAAAGTCTATCCCACCCAAGGGTGGGATAATAGAACGAAAAATGTTTAAATAGGGGTCGGTGATGGGGCTCAGGAAGGAAATAATATTATTTGCCCACTCAGCAGTTTGAAACCAAGATAATAAAATTCTCGCGATCAAAAGATAGCCATATATCTCAAGAAACTTATAAAGACTCACCACTATAAGAGCTACTGGATCCATAAATCTAAATTCTCCAATACATATTTTAAGTTTGTTTCTCCGATTATACTAGCTTGATCACCTTCACAATTTAAAGTGGCGTTTGCCGACCGTGAAATCCCACTCTCACGACCAACAGATCAAAATTTCTTTGTTGATGAAGTAAAAGTCAGGGGCCCCTCACTTCAATTGATTTTTCCGACAGCACAATGTGAGATTGAACCAACCATAATTCATCTGTATAATAATCTGTCTTAAGGATTGACTACGACTTAATACGGAATAACCTCAATAACTTTGTTGTAGAAAGCATATAGTTTCAGATATTTTTTGTCTCTTCATCAAAACTTTACTCTTTAACTCATCTTGCTTATACGTTCTTAACAATCAAAAGTAGTAGTTTTATGGATTTACTTATCTATAAATGAGTTGTTATCGTATTACAAGAAGAGAAGTTGATAAATCTTCTATTTAGCTTAAAGCTAATTTATTTTAAAATATTAAATTTGATGCTTACAAGGAGCGAAAAACTCCAGCCAAACAAACTTTTTTTTATTTTGGTATACACAATAAGCACTGACCAAGAGCAGTAAACACACTAGGTGAAATCTTATGCTTAAATTTATTAATTCTAAAAAACTTATAGCTAATACTCTTTTAGCGGGAATGATCATTACTGGAAGTTTTGCCATCACATCCAGCGAAAATAAAGTGCAAGCAGATTCTTGCAACAATAATGGTCACGGCAATAATTCAGCTACTTATACTAGCTTAATTAATGAGGGTGTTACTCACGTGATAACAGTTGATAACTTTGATCCTAGTAATCCAGGGAATAAAAAAAGTCATTTAATAAATGCATTGGAGACAGGCAAAACTTCGGCAAATGGGATGACTATCAATTACAGTAATGGGCCTTTTAATTTAAGCAATGAGCAAGCTAATTATATTGTCGATAATCTTCCCGATCTAGAATATTCTAATAATTGTACTGACGGAGAAGAACCTAATCTTCAGGCTTCTGGAGAGGTTTCACCTAGTTCTTTTTCTGAAGAGACACGGGTTGCTAAAACTGTCGAATTGGAAAGGACTGTTGAACTTGACTTAGAAGCTCTATCACAAGATACTCCAACAGGGAACTATATCAAACCTGAGAAGTTAGATGTATTATTTTTGGCTGATAATACAGGAAGCATGGGCCCGGCGATCGCCAATGTCAAAGCTCATGCCAAAGATCTCCTGGATAAATTAGAAGCTGAGTATGCCGATGTAGAATTTGGGGTGGCTTACTATAGAAGAGATCCGAGAGAATGGAGTAGCAGAGCATACGACAGAAAAATTGGGCAAACAACCGAAACAATCGAAATTACAGTTCAAGATACTGAAACAGTGGTAGTTGATACAGTAGCCTGTACTAAGACTTGGACGTTTAACAAAGTCGATCCCAACAGAAGTGATAAACCTTATAAATATAGAGTCAGAACTACAGATTCATCAGGCAAAAAACTCAAAGATCAATGGCCCTGGTCAAATGATGGAGACTTAGATGGCAAGACCGAGTCTTGTACATTTGACATAACAGAAAAAGTGAATGTGGGGGAGCCATACACAGAAACTAAAACGAAAAAAGTCAACGTTTATGAGAGAACTCCTCGGGAAAATCTATCTTATAAGCTTCTAGAAGCTGTAGAAGGTGGAAATAAAAATAATGCAGTAGCAGCGATTAATCAATGGAGAGCAATTGACAAAGGAGATTGGGCTGAAGGGGGTTTCTTTGGCTTGCATCAGGCTGCAACTAATGGAGCTCCAACACCTGAATATACTAGCAATCCTGGCGATTCTAACAATCCTGACTATCCAGGGGCAGAGGTTTACTCTACAGGATATAACTATCTGCTACAAGGAACAGCAGCAGGCTATGACCCAGCAGATTATGACGAAGCTTATAACACCAAATGGCGATCAGATGCGGACATGAAGCTTATTGTTATGTTCGGCGATGCTAAGTCTCATACTAAGACCATAAATCAAGCAGACACCATTCAAGCCTTAAAAGATAATGGGATTACTGTAGTGATGATTAATGTCGATACAATCACAGGAGATGAAGCAAAAGAAGTTGAGTTAGGACTTACTGTTGCAGATGACGGACTTGATGCAAATGGTCAAGGTTCTAGTATTGTCGCTGCAACTAATGGTAAATATTCCGAAGTTGACAATGATATTCTGGTTGAGCTTTTAAACGGGCCGCCTATTGATCATTCCGATAATTACTGTAATGGTCTTGCAGAAATGGATCTTGTTTGCACCATATTAAGTTCAGTGGGCGATGCGGCTGTTGTTCCTGAAGTAATTACTACTTACCCTAAAATTGATATTAATTTTCGGACTGCGGCAGCAACTCCAGTTCCTGACCTAACTATTGAATACGAATGCATAGATGAGCTGGGATGCACAAATGTAGGACATGAAGAGAAACGTAAATTCCTCATGAAAGTTACAGGATATATTCCAGACAATTACGATTTTAAGACTGAAGTTTTTGATATTAGTAATCCAACTGCTCCTGTTGACGGAGCAATAGCAGATAACAACATTAAAATCCTCAATGTAGATTAAATTATTGGAAATTAAAACTAAGACAGATCGTCTGGCAAAAGGCGATCTTTTTTTATGGATAGATATATGTTTTAAAAAATATATTGTGTCAACCTATCTATTAACACTGAGTTACGAAAATATACTTAATTTTTCTGAATAACGATACTTATTTTACAAAATCAATTTTTGATTATTAGTATTTTTTATTTAAATCGAGTAAACTCCATCTCTTTATTAAAAGTTTACCGATTATCGGCTTGATTTGCAGCAACTTAATAATAAAAATTCGTGGTTTTCTGGATTTACTTTTATACAAAGAGATTGCTATTGTATTACAGAAGGCAGTTGATGAGTAACTTCAATTTGCTTTCAATTTAATTTTTACTTTTTCTGCAATAAGACACAGATCAACTAAATTTACTATCATGAAAAAACTAATCTCTTTATCTATTATTTCTCTAGCTGTTTTTATTCCCAACATTGCTTTGTCTAGCCCTCCAGCCCAGGAGATGTCATCGGAAGAAAAAGCAATTATCCGTCAATTTGTGTGCAGCAACGAGGACTATACAAGAGGGGACGTCATATCAGCAATTAATAGTTCTAACCTTTCAATTTCCAACTCGCAAAGAAATGAACTAGCCGATGCAGTCATGAATGGGCAACAAATGCCCGAAGAAAACAAAGCTTTAATATGTGAAAACTAGAACAATAGAAAGTAATAGATAATTTTTTGATTAACTATTGATGTCTATATCTAAATAGATTTGCTACTACTCTTGATATCAAAATTATCCAATTTTTTTGAATTATCAGTCTGATCCACAAAGAAGGAAAGGTTATTATAATGTCGAATTTTGCTATTTTGAAAACACTTACTAAAAACAAGCTACTTGCTGCTTCTTTGCTGTCCGCTGGTTTTGTCGGACTATTTGCAACAACCTCTTTTGCCGGCAACCCTACTGGCACCATAACCAACGATGATTTCTCTATAGATGAAGGGGTTGGCAACACCATCACTTTGGACAGAGTTGTCACTGTAAACCTTGATAATTTAGTCGAAACCATTACAGAAACTGTAATTGGGGCTCCCAATAAAGTAGATATTCTGTTTTTGGCTGATAATACAGGGAGTATGGGAGATGAAATTGCCAATGTTCAAGTAAATGCTCAAGACATACTAAATGATCTAAGAGCGGCATATGTAGACACTACAGATATTAAGTTTGGGGTGGCTAGATATTATGGTGCCCCCAAAGAATATAGTGCTTATTACTCTTCTTATTGTTCCTGCTATGTAAATGCTAATAGTGTGCCTGGCGATAAAAAAATAACCGGCACAACAACAGTTACCGAAACTACTACTACTACTTACACATATAAATATTGGACTTATTACTATGGCTATTGGTACAAATATGATTTTGTAACTTTAGATTCAGACGGAAATCAAATCGATAGTGGTGATGTTTGGAAATGGTCATACAATGGCTCTAGTTATACAGAGAACTCAACAGAAAATATCACAGAAAATGTATATGGCGATCCGGTAGAGATGGATTCCTATGAGCTTCAAGTAGCAATTGGGGGAACGGATGCAGAAATTCTTCAAGCAATAGGCACAACGTCATCGGCAGATGATGCTTACAGTTGGAAAGCTTCAGGAGGAAAAGATTGGCCAGAAGCTAACTTCTTCGCATTGCACCAAGCTGCGACTTCCGGTGCCGCAACCACTTTAGGTTGGCAGACTGGTTATGATACCAGTTGGCGTGATGATGCAATGAAAATCATTGTATGGTTTGGGGATGCTCCTTCTCACACTAGCGATACAACTGAAAGTGAGGTAACTACTGCTTTAAATAATAATAAAATCCAGGTTGTCGCAGTTAATGTAGGTTCTGGTAGCAATACTATTAATAAAAACAGCCAGGCTACAAATATTACAACGGCAACAACTGGTGAGTATGCAGTGAGTACTGCAAATAATGTAGCCAGTACGATGGAAACTTTAATTGGAAATGCAGTAGATAGCTATACAGCTACAACTACAACCACAACTACTCCCATAATTGATATTGACTTTCGTACTTCTAATGCGACTCCCATTCCCCCTGGACTAACAGTTACCTATGTTTGTACTGATACTCATCCCAGTGGCTGTAATGATGTTTTGAATGGAGAAACGCGTAATTTTCAGATGATTGTTGAAGGTTATAACGCTGGTAGTTACAATTTTGAAACTGAAGTATTTGATATTGACACTAGTAATGAAGTAGTGGATGCTGATAATACTATTAATATTCACAATATTGACTAAATTTCAAAAGCTTTAAGCTTGCAATCTTTTTAGATTACCAATTAAATAACCTTTCGTGAAAATAGCGATTGTCTTTCTAGGTGATCGCGATTTTTTTGTGGTAAATAAAATTTTTTGATGGACGATATTTTTTAACAAATTTTCACTTGAAAATGAATTATGCAAATACCCTTAAAAATTTTGATAATTTATATTTATTTTACAAAGAAATATGTTACTTATTGGGAAATTTATTTATATAAAAGTCACTAATTTTTATCACTTAAACAAAGATAATAATAAATCTGATATTTAGCACTATATTCATAATTATTTCATCATAACTTAATAATAAAGTTTAGTAGTATTTTGGATTACATACATGCTTTTAGGCTGCTATTCTATATATAGCAAGACAAAAAAACTTTGATTTTGTTTTAAGTCAAAAAATACAAAATCACAAAGCCAATAATTCAGATAAGTAACCTAAGAGATTTTACCTATACGATAAAAATTATTTTACTTATCATTTAACCATAAGAAGAGAAGTATATTTTCAATGTTCGATTTAAGTAATTGCCCAAAAATAAAACCAGTAACTAGTAAACTTTTTGCCATTTCTTTATTAGGCCTTAGTGCCTTTGGATTACTCGCAACCAAGACCCCTGCTAATCCTGATTCAATTATTTTGACAGGAACCATTCGGGACTTTCAAGCCAGCCATCCAGACTTCGAGTTCTTTCTTGATGATGGTAATAATATTTCTTGGAATAGTGAATTTGAATATGACAGAGGTATAGTTACAGATACTATTGGCGTTGATAAGAAACCTGTGTATGCTCATGACCAAGGTAGTACTCCTAGTACTTCTGGAGCAAATAATTTTAATCAATGGTATAACGATGTGCCTGGCGTAAATCTTAGTAAAGAACATTCTATTACTCTTACTAAGCAAGCTGACGGAATGTATCAATATTCGAATAGTAGTTTTTTCCCGATTAATGGTGAACTGTATGGCAATGTGGAAGATGATCCCAACATTACAGCTCCAACCTCAGGCTGGATTTATGATGGATGGATCAGCGGAAAAAGTGGCAATAATTATTATTTTACTTACGAAATCCATAACAGTTTTACCTATCAAGGCGGAGAAACATTCACCTTTGCAGGTGATGATGATGTTTGGGTGTATATCAATGGCAAAAGAGTCATTGACATTGGGGGAGTTCATACTGCACAAACTCAAACTGTGAATTTAGATGATATAGCTAATGCAATAGGTTTAGTAGTTGGAGAGACCTATGATTTTGATTTCTTTTTTGCGGAAAGATGTTTTCAAGATTCAAGATTCACGATTACGACCAACATCGACTTAGTTGAATCAACAGAACCAATTCCCTCAACGGCAAATCAACCACCTGAAGCTGTAGATGATAGTGTAGAAGACAGCGTTAGAATTCTAACTTTAAACGTTCTGGCTAACGACAATGACCCAGACCTTGCTTACAACCCAGATGAACTGATAACGATTTCCTCAGTACACAATATTACTGGTGGAAATGCCGAAATAAACAGTGAGGGAATGATAGTTTATACTCCCACCAATGGAATTGGAACCTATAGCCTTGATTATCTCATTACTGATACTGCTGGAGATACAGATGTTGGGACTGTAACCATTGATTTACTAGGTATTGACTAGGTAATAACAAATTAATGTTTATTTTGAAAGTGTTAAGTAAAAGCTACATCTTGCCTGAGCTTTGGAATATTAGCGATCGCAGTATAAGAACAAATCTATAAAATAGCTATATCACAACCTAAATATAGCTTATTATAAATTATTGATCGCTGATAACTTCTTCCTTTGGAGTATCAAACAAAACTGATTCCATATAATATTCTGCCCAATCAGGGCCAAAAGCTTTTTCTAGCACTCGTCGCGTTTTATCGTTTTTTTGTTGCTTG
Organism: Xenococcus sp. PCC 7305; assembly: GCF_000332055.1. Classification (GTDB taxonomy): domain Bacteria; phylum Cyanobacteriota; class Cyanobacteriia; order Cyanobacteriales; family Xenococcaceae; genus Xenococcus. The sequence goes on from NZ_ALVZ01000191.1 coordinate 19,802, forward strand.
TTGCAATAGTATTCTTGTCCAGCTAAATATAATTCTTTTTCTTGAGGAGATAAAGGTTTTGCGGCAACAGACTGTTGGCAATGAACTCGTAACATGATTTCTGTGTAGCGAAGAAATTCTTGTTCTTCAATTGCGCTACTAGGACGGATGAAAAGACAAAATTCCGAGAAAATATCTGCCCAAGAAGGAAGTTCCCTGGGCTGGGAAAATTTGTTTATCGGAAGTTCCTTTAGTTCCTGTTTGTAAACAATAGAGAGTGTTTTTTCTGGACTAGTAGGGGAAAGATCTGCGATCGCAGCACTGATACCGACTTTACCCGCAACAATGTCGCAACCAAACATGGGCAAAGGATATTCGGGGCGGGGAAACATGACACAATGCAAAATATCCAGATTATTCCCAATCTTTGCCAGTTCCAAATGCATTTTCCGAAATTCTCGTGTTTGGTAGCAGCGATTTTCGATGCGGAGCTTTTCTCCTTCTAATTTTCCTTCCACATAGCCTAGTCCTTCTGGGAGAGAATATTCAGACAAATCAAGATATTCTTCCCAACAACCTAAAATCAAATCAGCAAGTTGTCGAATTAAGGGATGTTGTTCTTGGCGCAGTGAAGGCGGTTGTGAGGATTTTAGCATTCGATCAAAAAACACTTATTATTCAGATAACTCTTAGGATATAGAGTCTACTCCTTTAACGATATACTGATACGAGACTATTTATCGGATTATTTGTTGTATATGTATAAATAGTAATTTATTCTATCTGGAGTATTGTAGTATGTTTGGTCTAGGTTTTCCAGAGTTAGCAATTATTGCCATAGTTGCGATAGTAGTTTTCGGCCCCAAGAAAATACCGGAAATAGGCGGAGCACTAGGCAAAACATTACGGGGGTTCAAAGAAGAGATGAATTCAAATCAGGAGGAAGATTCTGATGTTTAAGCAGCGCAAATTTGATCAGTTATAGACGTTGCAGAATTTGCTAGTGAAGTTAACCCTTCATTATTTGCATAAGATATTCGTGGTCTTCATTTAGTTGCTTAATCTTATTCTTATTTAACCCAATACCCTGCTTAACCTTAACTAGATGACTATTGGAGTCTTGTATATAAGAGTTAACTTTTTCTTGATGCATTTGATGTTGTTCATCTAAAAATATATTTATATCCTGCATTAATTTATCGGCAATGAATTTAACCAAGTTTTGATACTTATTCCCAACAGATTTCTTTAATTCCTTAGTCTGTTGTTTCAGCTTCAGGGATTTAACACTTTGACCAGTTAGGACCTTGATTATTTGTAGGATCAAAAAAACAAAGCCGAATAGTCTACCTGTCAAGAAAAAGAAGCCTAAACCGATGGAGAGCGTGATCGCGATTCTAAACCAATTGCTTTGGGTATAATGATAATCAAAAAGTATGCGGTTAGTCTCAGACAAAACCACGGGGCAAATATATTTGTTTAAATCAAACTCAGGTTGAGAAATTCTCGGCAGTTTGCAGTTTTTCTCGGATAACCTATTCACAATTTGCAACTCGCGATCGCTTTCTTCGATAAACTGATTAAAGATATTTAATTCTTGGTCCAAAAACCACCACTGTTGTTCAATCCACAAATTTATTTTCTGTTGATAAAGCTCTAAAATATGTCGATGAATTGCTTTGACATATTGGTCTTCTTGTATTACTAAAGTTAAATAGATTTTTTTATCTTCTTGAAATTGAATCACTGTAGATTTCCCAATTATTTGCTGCACATTATAGATAAAGCTTGTAGAGATGAAAGGGTTAATGAAATCTTGTTTTGAGTCAAGTAGGGTTTGCTTGATTGTTTTTAAATGATACTGCAATATTTTATTGAGCTTAGGGGGTAATTGTTTAATTTTTTTCCGAACTTGTGGGGGATCTTCTCCCGCAAAATAAACTTGCTTGCTTTGCTCTATTTGTTTTTTATATTGTGATTTACGTTGAAGGAAATATTTTTGAGCCATCTTTACCAGCTTCTCTTCTAAGGAGGCTTGTCTGATTAGGATAATTTGTTCTAGAAGTGATTTTAGACAATTATCATATTCTCGACTATTTAATAATGTCTGAGATTTTTCCGTAAATTCACCATAAAAATTAAAATAATTCACTCTTAAGAAACTAATATTTGGCAACCAAGATTGTATTTTATTTGAAGATTGATTAAAATCAAAAATAATCAGGGGAATATTTATTTTTTTAGCTTTAATCACTAATTTCTGTTCAACAGGAATACTATCCTTACTGGAATCTATAACTAAAAATAATAAATCGCAACTATTAAAAAGATGCCCTAAATCATAAGGGAAAGTGATTATTGTAAATTGGGAGATGGGATTGAGTCTGCTACAAGTTTGGTTAAACAGTTTAACTTTTTTGAGTAAATCTTCTTGGCAACCAGCAATTTTAACCTGAATAAGATTATTGTTAGTTTTTAAAAATGATTCTTCTAGATCCTGAAGAAGAGTAATATATTCTCTGTCTTCATCAACCTTCTGAGATAAATATTTTTTGACTTTCGGCAATTTTTCCAACAAAAATCGATTAACACTTGTACATTCTGATCGCTCAAAATCAGAAGAGAAGTCTGGGTTTATCATCGATAAATATACTTTCTTTAAATATTTACAGTTTGTAATTCGTAATTTAGTTCATAATACTTCAAAAGTTGAGAAAAAATTGACTCGCAACTAATAACTGATAAACTGGAAAGGTTGTCAAAATCGCACATTCAGGAATTCGGGTGTTTTCTCAAGAAGTCCATAGTAAAACGCTTCATTTTAAAGCGAAGTACTCCCTGAATAATCAAGAAAATTCCCCTGGATGGAGGATTAACCCGAAAAGGAGTTAAATAAATTATGCCCGTTGTTACGTTAGCCGAACTATTAGAATCAGGTGTTCACTTTGGACATCAGACCCGCCGCTGGAATCCCAGAATGGCCCAGTATATATATACCGCAAGAAATGGGGTTCATATCATTGACTTAGTGCAAACAGCACAGTTAATAGAAGAGGCTTATGACTTCATGCGCAATTCTTCCGAAAAAGGCAAGAAAGTGCTTTTTGTGGGAACTAAACGTCAAGCAGCAGGGATTATTGCTCAAGAAGCTAGTCGTTGTGGCTCCTACTATGTTAACCAGAGATGGCTTGGTGGGATGTTGACCAACTGGGAAACCATTAAAACCAGAGTAGAAAGACTCAAAGAATTAGAAAATCTAGAAATTACGGGTGCTTTGGATAAAAGACCTAAAAAAGAAGGTTCAATGTTGCGTCGTGAACTAGGTAAATTGCAGAAATATCTAGGCGGCATCAAAACCATGCGTAAAGTTCCTGATATTGTGGTGATTGTCGATCAAAAACGAGAACATAATGCGATTTCTGAATGCCAGAAATTAAACATCCCTGTTTTATCAATTTTAGATACAAATTGTGATCCTGATGTAGTTGATATTCCCATTCCGGCTAATGATGATGCAATTCGTTCGATTAAACTAATCCTTGGCAAGCTAGCGGATGCAATTCATGAAGGTCGTCATGGAGCTGCCAGTGCACAAGAGGATTATGAAGAATTTGAAGATGCTATTAGCGATGAAGATTATCCTGACGCCGAATACAGTGACGAAGAAGTAGTCGAAGCCGTCGAAGCAGTAGCAGAAGAATCTGTTGAGATAACCACAGAAGATACTGCGGACAAAGATAGCGAAGAGTAAACAATTTCGGTACCAAAGCATTATTCGGAATAAGACATCCTTTTTTGTCCTGTCTTCGCGGGATAATTAAGGACAAGGGAAGAATGAGATACTAAGGATTAGATTTAAGTTTTATCTATCCTCAGTCCTCATCTTTAAACATTGCTTATCCCTTAAAATAAGCTTAGACTTGGTTGTTTTTTCATAAAAAAAGATTAGGAACAAATAACATGGCGCAAATCTCGGCAAAATTAGTAAAGGAACTCCGCACACAGAGTGGTGCGGGAATGATGGACTGTAAGAAAGCTCTCATCGAAAATGATGGTGACACGACGAAGGCAATGGAGTGGTTGCGCCAAAAAGGAATTGCTTCTGCTGGGAAAAAACAGAGTCGAGTGGCTGCTGAAGGACTAGTAGATAGTTATATTCATACTGGTGGTCGCATTGGAGTCTTAGTAGAAGTCAATTGTGAGACTGATTTCGTAGCTCGTGGGGATCAATTTAAAGAACTAGTGCGTGATATTGCAATGCAAATTGCGGCTTGTCCCAACGTCGAATATATCAGCGTAGAAGATATTCCTGAAACAGTTGCTGCCAAGGAAAAAGAAATTGAAATGGGTCGAGATGATCTAGCAGGGAAGCCCGATAAAATCAAAGAAAAGATTGTTGAAGGTAGAATTGGGAAACGACTTAAAGAACTTTCCTTATTGGATCAACCATTCATTAAGGATCAAAGCATTACTGTGGCAGAGTTGGTTACTAATACTGTTGCCAAATTAGGGGAAAATATTCAAGTTCGCCGTTTTTACCGCTTTGTTCTCGGAGAGGGTATCGAAAAGGAGGAAACTAACTTTGCTGATGAGGTAGCAGCACAAACAGGCCAGAAATAGTTGGCAATATTGTTATTAGTTTTAGAATTGAGAATTTGATTACTAAATTAAGACAAGAGTAAAATTAATTTTTTGCTTTTGTCTTTTTTTGTTAATGATTTGAGTCATTGGGTCGATTTACTTTGCTCAATCGATTCATTGCCATTGATAAACTCAATTTCATTCTTCCAAAAGCCTCTGCTAAACTACCAATTTCATCCTGGCGCAATTCGTCAAAATCAGCGTTTAGATTACCTACACTCACTTCTTCAGCTACTCGAACAATTCGTTTTAATGGTCGAATAACATTTTGATTTAGCAAATAATTAACCAGCAAGATAACTGAAATAAATACTCCAGAAATGATTATCATAATCCCGACAAAGGATTGACGGGCTTGTGACACTACTTTTTGTGCCGGTACAGAAATAATCTGAGCCCCGACAATTTCATTAAGTTTCCAACCATAACCATTTTTCGTCCCGTAACGCTCAACAAGACTAGGGGGCGCTTTTTCAGGAGTACTATGACATTGTAAACAGCTTTCTTTTTTGATTTGGATTGGACGGGCAATGAAAAATAATTGACCACCAGAAACGGAACGAAAGTCGGCAATTTCTTTTAAATTGGGATTGCTAATAAATCGTTCGACAATTTTTGTTTCAAATTGATCTGCGCGATCGCGTAAATTTGACGGGTTTAGGGTAGCTTCTTTATAGAAAAAGTTACGATATTCCAGATTGTTTTGTCGGAGACCTTCAAATACTTCCCTTGCCGAATAAGCAGGTATAGTTTCGGGTAAAAATTCCACTTCAATTTTGTCTATCAGTTCTGGCTTGACCTGACTACTGGTATATTCTCTCACTGAGTTCATGGTTTCCATTAAAATCAAGGCTTGAGAGGTTATTTGGTTTTGAGTGTCTGATCTTAAAATAAATCCCATCGCGATCGCAATTAGGCCCAATCCGAAGATTAATATCCCTAAAAGGATAGCGGTAAATTTTTGTCTTAATTTCCATTTTTTTAACATACGTAAATTTAGGAATAAGGAACAAGGAATCACAAGCGACCTTCACTTATGATACTCCTGATATTAGATAGATGGGATTTTAACTCATCAAAAAAGCGATCGCATGAAACACTTGCGATCGCTATAAAAAGTTATTGAATTGTAACAAAAAGACTTAAATTTACCTTTTTTATTTAGCTAGAGTAGCTAATTCTGGTTCCACAATCCCAATTTCAGGAACAGAGAAAGTCTGAGCGTAAATTCCAGCGGGATTAGACTGAGCAATTTTACTATGTGATTGAAGAATTTCTGTATTTACAGCAACTGTTTTCACGTCATAGAGTTGAGTTGTCAACTTGGGATAGACCCCAATTGTGACAATCATCACGAGAAAACAAGCCGCAATAAAGATTTCTCTGGGATTAGCATCAGTGACACGAGCCTCTTCTGGCAAAACACAGCTATTACCAAAACAAACTGCTTTATCATTACCAATACTTTGAGTTTTCTTTTCTTGAATGTCACAAGCCAATGCTTCATTAGAAGTGAAAAATACAAGTCTGAGCATCGATAACAAATAAATCGGAGTCAAAATCAGTCCTACAGCTGTTAGGAATAAAACCACCAGACGAAAGCCAGGAGTATATATATTGCTTGTTGTAACCCCCATAAAAACTGCAAGTTCACTAGCAAAACCACTCATGCCGGGGAGGGCCAGAGAAGCCATCGCCCCAGCCGTAAATAAAGCAAAGGTCTTGGGCATTACTTGACCGATGCCGTCCATCCTATCCATAAATAGAGTGTGGGTGCGATCGTAAGTTACGCCAGTGAGGAAGAAGAGCACAGCAGCAATCAAGCCATGGGAAAGCATTTGCAACATGGCACCGCTAATACCGATGTCGGTAAAAGATGCAATTCCTAGCAAGACAAATCCCATGTGGGAAACTGAAGAATAAGCTAGACGGCGCTTCATATTACATTGTCCAAAAGAACTGAATGCACCGTAGACAATATTAATGACACCTAAAACAATTAGTAGCGGCGCGAAGTAAGTATGGGCATCAGGCAATAATTCTAAATTAAAGCGAATTAGACCATAGCCACCCATTTTTAGCAATACACCAGCTAAAATCATTGATATGGGAGCGGAAGCTTCACCATGAGCGTCGGGAAGCCAAGTATGGAAGGGGAAAATCGCTAATTTAACCCCAAATGCAATTAACAATCCAGCATACAGAGGTATTTCTAAAGCTAAAGGATAATCCTTAGCGTTAAGAGCAGCTAAATCAAAGGTGAAATTGTCTCCGTAAAGAGCCATTGCCAAACCGGCTACTAAAATAAATATAGAAGCAGCGGCTGTATAGAGTAAGAATTTAGTGGCTGCGTAGCGACGCTTCTCGCCACCCCAAATAGAAACTAATAAGTATACAGGAACTAACTCTAATTCCCACATTAGGAAAAATAGCAGCATATCCTGAGCTACAAATACTCCAATCTGTGCTGAATAGAGTATAAGTATCAGCATGTAGAAAAGCTTTGGTTTACGATCTACTCTCCATGCTGCCAACATCGAAAGAGTGGTAACAAATCCTGCTAATAAAACTAGAGGTGCGGATAGCCCATCTACTGAAACCGCCCAACTCAAACCTAATTGAGGTATCCAAGAATATTTTTCTGCAAGCTGGAATTGTTGTGCATCGTTGAGATTATACTGTTGCCAAAACGCATAGCACATTAAAACAAAGTCTGCGATGCCAACACCCAGTGCGTAAGCTTTTACGCGTTTGCCATCCTTATCGGGAATAAGAGGAATAGCAACAGAAGCAATTAAAGGGAGTAAGACGATCGCGGTAAGCCAGGGAAATTGAGCCGCCATCATAGTTGTGAGTATTAGTACTTAATGTGTTGATGTCATCATTATAAGCAACAACATGAAGAAATGTAAAGAGATTAGAATTTATTTTTCTTGCAACAGAAATTAAGTATTTTTATTACTATATTATTAATTGCTGATGATTGATAAGGGTTGAGGGTTGACAACCTCGGCATAAAGACTCTCTAACTTATCAAGATTTTGACGAAGATGATAACGCTCTAAAACTCTTTTCCTTGCTTTGCTGCCCAACAAATCAGTCATTTCTGGTTGATCACGAAACAGAGGTAACAGGGTTTTTAACTGATTAGCAACTCCTTGAGTATCCAAAACCACCCCTGCACCAGCATCTAAGACTTCTCCATCTGCGCCAGCATCAGTGGCAATACAAGCGACTCCACAGGACATAGCTTCTAACAGGGAAATAGATAAACCTTCGACCAAAGAAGGCAAGATAAAAACATCGGCTGCTCTTAAAATATCGATACGACGCTCTTCTTCGGGGACAAAACCGAACCAGGTAATATTATGTTTTTTGCCATAACTAGTCTGAAGCGAACTTCTCAAAGGACCATCACCGACCATTAATAGTTGACAATCATCTCCAAGATGAGCATATTTCCAAGCTTTGAGTAACGCTTCAATATTTTTCTCGGTGGACATCCGTCCTTGGTAAACAAATAACCTTTTAGCTTGTAATTGATACTTTATAGTGGAATAACCTGGCGAATATTTATTTTCGTCAACTCCATTGGGAATAATAGCAATTTTCTCGGCTGCTACGCCCAATTTAATCAGTAGATCTTTTTGAATTTCACTAAAAACAATTACTCGACTATAACGAGCTAAACATGGTGCGTAGAGTTGATAGGTAAGATATTGGGTGCTGGACTTGATATTGCGCAATTTACTATCGAAGGGAGGATGAAATGTGGCAATGAGGGGCACATTTAGTTCTTCACAAATTTCAGGAAGCGCAAAATCTAAGGTGGAGAGAGTCAAGGAGGCATGGACAATATCAGGTTGCAACTTTTTCAGCGATCGCATTAATACCTTACTCGCCTTCAAAGCTGGAATGGTATAGATCTGGGATTTATAAATAAATGGCAACAAAACTTCTGGACAGTTAGAAAAATTGTCATGGTTGCTAGCAGATTGAGCAAAATGAAGAAAGCTCACACGATAATCTCTGTCTAACAATGCATTGGTTATTTCTCGACCATAGGTCACGTTCCCGCAAAATGGTGATTTTTTCCCTAACCAAGCAATGTGCATTCAATTAATCTATGCTCTTAAAAAAATGTAAAAAATGAATTTAAGTTAACAAATTAGAACTTATGCATTTTATTTATCAACTTTAGTTAATTTACCAGATGACGCCGTCACTAGATTGAAAAACAGATATATTCTTCGTAGAAATTTACTGAAAATGACCGCTCATGAATATCAAATGCCAGAAAAAAGACGGGTTGTACCCGCCTTTAAATAATTATTTTGATTCAATTTGATTAGTCGCGGCCATTAAGCGCAATTAATAAACGAAGGATGAAGACAAAAAGGTTGATGTAGGTCAAATACATCGAAAGTGCAGCAGGTAAATATTGCTCATCATCATAAGTACGAGGCAAGATATAAAAATCAACTACCGCAGCACCTGCAAATAAAGCAACACCCAAACCTGAAATGCCAATTTCTAACCAAGAAGGAGTATAAACTCCGAAAACAGAAAACAGCAGTTGTCCAACAAGAACTACTATTAAGGCAATCATTCCTAGACGAATGGTTTGAGCAAGAGCCAGACCATCCTCATCACTCAGGTTGGAACCAATATTCCGTCCCACAATAAAGGTTACGCCACAACCTAAAGCTGCGATTCCTACTCCTTGAATACCAACACCAGAGGTACTAAGGGCAATGAAAACTAAACCGCTCAGTGTATAACCAGAAAGTACACTGTAAAGAGCGAGCAAAGGTAAAGCTACACTATTATTGCCTTTTGCTGCGACACCTCGTGCTACAAAAAACAGCACAATTTCCGCAATCATCGCCACCCAAAAAGTCGGCATAAATATATCTGGACGAGAGCTAATCACTCCTAGTCCGCCATAGGTTCCCACTGCGGTTAAAATTAAACCGCCACCAAGATAGGGTAAGGCATTGGGTATAACATTAGGCCCTATTATAGATTGATTTTGGGCCTCTCGAATCGCTTGTCTAAAGTTACTTGAATTACTCATGACACCTTGCTAGTTTTTATGATTTTCGTGTCTTATATTGATAAATTATCTTAGATTAATCGTAACGTAATTGTTGATCCCTTGGAAAATTAGTGATTACCGAATAGAAATTGCGATCTCGACAATCAACACTTAGAACGATTATGCGCTCAATAACAACTTAAATTGCCTCTCCATATAAATCGGCAGAATTTTTCCCAAAGTTTGTGCTAACCTTATAAGGGCCTAATGAGGTTGACTTTATATAGATGACAACTTCGGATTATGCCTTACGGGATGTAGCGCAGCTTGGTAGCGCGCCTGCTTTGGGAGCAGGATGTCGCAGGTTCAAATCCTGTCATCCCGATACCTTACAAAATCAACATCTTAGCCAGTTGGTCTTACTTGGAGTTTGCAGATAAAATCCAGTGTAGAACCAAATAGAAACCAGATACGTTTAACTTATTTTATTCTTCACTAGATACTACAATTGATTTTAGTTTGTATTAACTAGTAATAAGTCTTTTTTTTTGAGGAAGACCTAAATGTCCCCATCTTTTGTTCGTATTGATATCGCTGATAGTTCTATCTGGCAACACCAAACTGAGAACCTATTTCGGTAGTCCTAGCCCTGTAAGGATTCATTGTAATGGTGTACAAACATCCAGATGGCTCCAATATGATTCTGGAGCTTCTTGGAAAAAGAAAGTGTCTTACGAACTAAGCGAGAGACTCTCTGGCGCATTGTGCAGTTGAAACGTTCGATATAGCTAGTCTTACCAGTTTCCTTGCCCACTGCCTTGTGTCGTTTCTTGGGGAAAACACAACCATAAGCAGCCCAGAAATCAGTATAGGCAAAGGCACACTGGCGATACACACTAGGTAAAGAAGTCCATAACTGGCGAGCACCCTGCTCCGAGCGCTCACCCACATAAACCCCGACAATCTCACGAGTGGCTACATCAAGTGCAAGCCAGATCCACTGTTTGTTTCCCTTATTATTTACAAATGACCACATCTCATCGCATTGAATTGTTAACTTGCCTTTTTTTTTTGACGAGACAGCTACCTGGCGAGTCACCGTCTCATACTTGCAGTTCACGTAATTTTGCAGCCAGCTTTCAGAAACATCACAAACCCTTGTAATGCCAGCAAGAGGGATTTTTTCCAGCAATAGCTTATCAATGAGAGCTTTTGTGGATTGGTCTATTCGCTTTTGTTGGGGGTCTTGGACAAATTGGCGGCCACAAGTTCTACATTTATGGTTCTGTTTGCCATTGTGAATACAGCCCTTTTTAACAACCTTTTGAGAGCCACAGCTTGGGCAAATCAACTTTGACATAGGTTATGCACGAAACATCAGTTACCTCTATCCTTACATCTGGTGGACTACCCCTATTTCTTGATGAGTCAAGTTATCTTCAGCTAGCAATTGCTTAATCAACGAACCTATCCCACTAATAATATTTTGTTAATCCAGATATGAACGGTAGCTAGAGACAAAAAGGCATCAAAATTAATTTTCTGACGTTCCCATCGAACAACTAGACGACGATATTTGCGTTGATATAGCAGTGGACACTTTAGTTAGGACGCTACCCTAAAAAAGTAGTGTCACCTTTGCTCTATAATATGGCCAAACCTCACAGCAATGATTTACGCCAAAAAGTAATTGATGCGATTGAACTCAATGGCATGAAACGCTGCGAAGCGGCTGAACTGTTCGAGATTAGTCGTAATAGCATTAATTTATGGTTTAACCGTAAGGTTCAAACAGGAACAATTGAGCCGAAAAAACGAGAGAAACAAGGCCATAGCCACAAAATTACCGATTGGGATGAATTCCGCTATTTTGTGCAAAAAAATCATGATAAAACCCAAGCGGAAATGGCTGAGCTCTGGCCTCATAGCATTTCTGGACGGACGATTGGTCGAGGGATTAAAAAGATTGGATTTACGCGCAAAAAGCGGTCAGACCCCGCGTCGCCGTCAGGCGCAAGGGAACGCTGACCAAGACAGAAAAGCTATGGGTATCGGGAAAGAGATGAGCAAAAGCGAGCCGAATTTAGAACCCGCCTAACTTCTCTCCTGTCTGAGGAGCTGGTGTTTGCTGATGAAGCGGGGATGGACAATCGGGATGAGTATAGTTATGGTTACAGTCCCAAAGGAGAACGGATTGATGCGTTGAAATCAGGACGGAGAACAGGTCGAATCAATATGATTGCTGCCTACTGTAATCGCACTTTACTAGCCCCTTTTACAGTAGAAGGTTCGTGTAATCGTGATGTGTTTGAAACTTGGTTAGATACTTGTTTGATTCCAGTGCTTAAACCAGGGCAAAAGCTGATTATTGATAATGCTAGTTTCCATAAAGGAGGACGTATTGAGGAGCTCGTGAAAGCAGCAGGATGTGAGGTATGGTATTTGCCACCCTACTCGCCCGATATGAATAAAATTGAACGCTGTTGGTCATGGATTAAAGCCCGCGTCCGTAAGTGCTTGAATAGGTTTGACACGCTTCGAGATGCTATGGAAGATGTTTTACTCCACGCGTCCTAACTAAAGTGTCCACTGCTATACCAAGCGAAACATCTCTCTTGTTGAAATCGTGGAACAGAAATTTTGATTGGTCTTCCTCGATTTTTCTTAGTTTTGTAAGTTCGCTTAGGTAAGTTCGCTTAGGTAATTGAGGTCTAATCCCTCTTTCTCTTAAAGCAGCACGTTTTTCCTTGGAATCATAACCTTTATCTGCTGCTAAGACTTTAACTCTTTTCTTCGGTCTTCCTCTTTTGAGTGTCTTCAACTTCACGCTATCCAGCAGAGGAATAATTTGCTCTCTTTCACTACCGTTAGCAGCAGTAGTGCAATTAGCACGAGGCATTCCATTTCCTTCGGTTAAAGTATGAATCAAAATTCCTTTTCCTTTATAACCATAAGCAATATCATCACCCCCTCCCTTGCCAGGGGGAAAAAGAGCCGTCTATTGCTCCATAGTTCCAATTAATTAGTCCTTTCTCATCTGCTATTGCTAAAATTCTGGCTTGCAAATATTCAAATGTGCCGTCTTCTTTCCACTGTTTTAACCAACGATGAGTAGCACTCTTGGATGCCCAAATTTCGCCTTTTGGTGAGTCACACCAACGACATCCAGTAATTAGAATGTATATTAGGCTATTTAAAACATGACGAAATGGGGTATGAGGCATTCCCCGTGTTCGCTTCTTTGGTGGAGGGAAAATATCCTTGAATAATTTCCATTCCAGCTCGCTTAAACCTTCAAAACGTCCTGCCATTCTACTCTCTGTATCATTAAGGGTAAATTATCATGTTTTGGACATTAGTGGGATAGGTTCACGGTCAGTTCGACGAAATCAAAAAACCGCAGAAGGTAGAGCGGATAAGACTTTAGTGTCTAAATCAAGAGAAGGCTTTTGGGGCAAATATGAGTAGGCAATTAATCCAGACATCAGATTAACCAAAAAATTCCAGATACTTCGATGTCTTGAATGTTCGATCTCAAAGATATTTTTGAGTTGGTCATTTACTGTCTCGATTAAAGACCTTTTTCGCAAGAGAATTTTATCTATGAGCTTGACTAGCTTCTGTTTCATGTTCTTTTTGTATCGAGTAATCAGCTGGGGCACTGGTTCCGCTAAGTGGGATAAGAGAAAGCGATACGGTACATGACGTAGGAGATAATAAGTGATTCGTAAACTCGTCTAAGATCAGCTGTGTTATGAATCTATTTTCCCGTATTTGTCCTTGCTGTAATACCAAGGAGATACATATACATACCCACTATAAAACTCAAGCTCATGGTCCAAGAACGATCTATCATTGTGCCAACTGCGGCATCTATTTCAGTGAGACCGTTGAGACTCCACTCGCGGGACTAAAAACGCCAGTGAGTCGGATTATTACGATCCTCAAGGCGAGAACTGATGGGATGGGGCTCAATGCCACAGCTCGGACTTTTAGCGTCTCGAAGAAAAGCGTCATTGATTGGGAAAAGCGCTTAGGGGAGCTTAAACCAACACTAATGCTCTATACCATGCTCCATGAGTTTATTCATCAGGATATCGAAGGAGATGAACTATACACAAAAGTTGCGAAAAATGTTGCTCCTTCAGTTTCAGAAGGATGGACAATTGTTCTGATGGAACAGGCTAGTGGATTTTTGTGGGAATTACACTGTGGACGCAGAAATCAACAGTTATTTGAGAAGGCTCTGACCTGCTTGGCTCAAGTCATTGAGAAGACTGGGAGTCTTAATCTCTTAACTGATGGAGAACGACGCTATAGCAATTTATTATTTGAGATCTGCCATGACCTAATTCTTAGTGGTCGACCAGGACGCCCTAAAAGGAGATTACGTAAAGGAGTGCGAGTGAGACTGAAAAATAAAGGCTCCCAAAAGCGACCAGGGCGCAAACGCCAAAAGTACCAAGCTCCGATACCTGAGCATCCTGAAACACAACATGATGTTACCGAGCAGACAATTCATGCCAATCATGTGGAGGCTTTCAATGCCTCTATCAGAAGGCGTAATGCCGCCTTCCGCCGCAAAACCAACACCTATGCTAAATCAAGAAAAGACCTACAACGAACACTCGATGTCTACTGGTTAGTGCATAATTTTGTGCGCGTTCATTTCACTACTAAGATGGTACCTGCTGTTCATTTAGGAATTTTGTCCGTGGGGATATCCTGGCCACAATTATTGACTATTCGATATGCAGTTTAACCTATGCTAGGCAAAGGTTTTGGCTTCCCATTTAACGGAACCAGTGCCGAGGTTTTTAACAAACTGATCTTGGATTGGAGGATGCATACAATTGATTTAGCAAAGTAGCTATAGTTACAATCACAGCTCCAATCCATCCTCTTGGACCCAAAACTTCTCCTAAAAACAAATAAGCGAAAACCAAACCCCAAACTGGTTCTAAAGTATAAATCACTGCAGCCTGAACTGACTTAACTCTAGCTTGACCCCAAGATTGAATACAAATAGTACATGTCGTAACAACTAAGCCCAAATAAAATAAAGATAGCCACGGTAAATTAAACAATGCTTCAAAATTATTTGGCCAATGAGATTTGTCTACTAAGACCCAAAAAACAGAAAAAATAACAGCGCCCCAAACTTGTGATGCGGCCAAAGATAAAACACTCAACTCTCGAGCATAATTTTCAATTCTAATAATGTAAAAAGCATAGCTAAATGCAGTACCTAAAGTCCAAAAGTCTCCTATATTTGGAGCCTGATGATCATAAGATATAATTCCAACACCGATTAAAGCTAAATATGCAGTTACCCAGATAGGCGTTGTGATTTTTTCTATTTTGCTTGAGTTAACAAGTGCTGTTTTGTTTGTCAAAATTTTTGACAAAATAATATAGAAATGAATAATTAAAGGAACTAAAACTACGTAAAGCGTTGTAATAAAAGCACTGCGACTAGCGCTTGTAAATTGCAAACCAATGGTCTGAGTTGCTGAACCGAGCAATAACCAAAAACCTAATTCTAAACCAGCCTTAGTCAAACGACGCTTTTGCCTTAGAAATGGCGTCAAACAAATAGCAGCTAAGGTATAAGAAATTAAATTTAGTATTGATGGCGATACGATATTAATTATTTGCTTGAGAACTATATAGCTACTTCCCCACAATAAAGGAGCCAAATTCAACAGACTTAAGCCGAGTAAATAGGAATTAATTTTTCTTGATTTATTAAGCATGTCTGTAGAATACAGTTTGTGGTAAACTTTGATTGGAAACTCTAAAGGAATGTATAATCATGATGATCAATAATGCAGTATTTCTAATTTTTGTTCGGAATTAAAACTATTAAAAACATCCAGATATTTTTTCATCTCGGCTTCTCGTTTGTTTTTTTCACAATCATGTTCTTCATCTTGCCAGCCAATAAAAATTTTCGAAGGACTATCAAATTGCAAAATTGCTTGTTTCATTAATATTAAAGCTTTGAGTGCGTCTCTTATTTTGGCTCTAGGATGATTAGGAAACATCGCTTTACTTTTTCTTGAAGGATAATAAGAATGAAAATTGAAATCTATTGGTACTTTATATTTTTGTGACATATTTAAGCCATATTCCACTGTTTTAATGGCTTCTGATATTGCTTCTTGGCCTATAATTTCAGGAGGCTGAAAGATTACGTTAAACTCTATTCCTATTCTGTCTTCGTAAGCACCTATGACCGTGAAAGCTTTTTCAATAGAATCCTTCGACATTAACTTTTTTAAATTAACCATTCTAATTTTTTCGTCTTGAGATTCAATCCCCAAAATAATTTTTATCTGTTGATCCTGACGTAAATTATTGACAATAATATCCAAGTTTTTATGCTTGATATAATTTTCCCGAGAATCCCAAGATACAATTTTACATTTCTCTAAAGAAGCTGCATATTGCGAAATACAAAATAGAGTATCTGGAGACATTTCTAGTTTATTTAAAGTAGAACCAGAATTATAAATAACTAAATGTACGATATCTGGTAAAACATCAGCATAATAATCCTTAAAAAAGACTAATCTCTCTCGATTCAGTTCATGATTAAACTGAATTCCTTCTCCATTACCAATATCACAGTGGTTACATTGATTTTGGTAAAAAGGGCATTGACCATCTTTACATTCGTTACCAAAAACAAGTGCAAGACGTCTACCATATCCATCAATAACAGAATTAAATAAGGTAGATTTTTCCGGAATAGCAAAACTAGTTTTCATCTATATTTCTAATTAATTTTTGAAAATATTTCAATCGATAATGTTTGAGATTATTTTGGTATAGAAACCTTACTTCGAAGCTGAAAGAAACAATTTTATTATCACTTCAATACTTAGTAAATGCAAGGACTATGACGACTTATATCATTTTAGGAAATATCTAAGACACATAAAATATCTTAAAGTTTTTTTAATAAAAAATTCTAAGAAATTATCTGTCTTAACTAAAAAATAAAAAGATATTAATCTGAGGAAATTTTATTTTGACCAAGTATTGTCCACCAGGAAATTTCCAATGGCTAAATAATATAGATTGGCTTTTTTCATAGTATTTACCGCATCTTGTGGACTACAAACAATTGGTTCTAATTTATTTAAGGAAGTATTGAGTAGAATTGGAACTTCCGTAATTTTTTCAAATTCTTTAATTAATTTATGATATTTAGGATTAGATGAGCTTTGTACAGTTTGAATTCTGCTAGTCCCGTCAACATGAGTAACAGCAGGAATAGTTTTTTGCTTATTTTTAAGAACATCATAAGCAATTAACATGAAATTAGAGGAAAGTTGTTTATTAGGGATTTTGAACCATTCATCCGCTTTCTCTGCTAGAACTGAAGGTGCAAAAGGTCTAAAGCCTTCTCTTTTTTTGACTTTCATGTTGATAATATCTTTCATATAAGGATGTCTTGGATCTGCAAGTAAGGATCGATTCCCCAATGCTCTTGGTCCAATTTCAGACCGACCTTGAAACCAGCCAATAATATATCCTTGGGCAATTAGCTTAGCTGTAACTTCTTCAATATTTTCATGATAAGAATATTTGAGATTATTATTATCAAGAACAGTTTCTATTTCTTCAGCTGTATATTCCGGGCCCAGATAGGGATTATCCATAATGTAATTTTTAGAGTTGCCCAGAACTTGATTCCATAAAATATAAGCTGCTCCAATTGCCGTTCCTGCATCATTGGCAGCAGGTTGAATATATATATTTTCAAAAGAACTATGTTCTTGCAAGATACCATTGACAACACAGTTTAAACTAACTCCCCCAGCAAGACAAAGATTATTGCTTTTGGTCCGATGATGAAGATCTACAGCCAAGTCCAAAATGATTTCTTCCGTAATTTTTTGTAAGGATGCTGCAATATCTGTATGGCGCTCTTCTAGCTCTTGACCTGCTATTCGTCTTGGTCCAAACAATTCTTCTAAAGCACTAAAGTCATTAATTCTAAACTTTATAATGTCATTGTCTATGGAGAAGTTTCCTGATTTAGTATTAATAAATTCCTTAAATGAATTGTAGTAGTAACTATAATGCCCAAAAGAGGCAAGACCCATAACCTTGCAGGCATCATACTCACTAAAGCCCAGAAATTCTGACATTTTTTCCCATAAAAAGCCTAAGCTGTTGGGATAATCAATGCTATTTAATTTTGATAGTTTATTTCCTTTACCCTTGTATAGTGTAGTAGATTCAAATTCTCCAATACCGTCTACTACAAGCACAGCAGCTTCTTCATAGGGCGAAACGAAATAGGCACTTGCGGCGTGACATAAATGATGATCAAGCCATTTGAACTTTCTGCTGACATCTACCCCCGCAAAATTGCTAAGAATTTGAGTTACTTCTTGTAGTTTCCTATAGAATAACTCTTCCCCTGATTCACTACCCCAATCTCCATCAATACAAGGTTCTTGTAGATCTTTATTTTTTGATAATCTCATTTCTGGGTTAAATGAATAACCGATAAGATCTATGTCTTGAAAACTAATTCCTGCTTTTTCTAAGCAAAGTTGTATTGATTTCAAAGGTAGTACATGAGGATTATCAACTTTTGCAGGTTTTGCATGTTTGACTCGATTAAGCCTTTCTTCTTCAATTGCAATCACTAGTTGACCATTGTCAATTAAGCAAGCAGATGATTCATGATAAGCAGAATTAATCCCTAAAATATATCTATCAGAATTACTCATGGCGACGATATCTTAATATATAAACTGAATAAAATACGATAAAATAGTCAACAATAAAGTTAATTTTATAGAGCTATCTACCAAAAATGACTATTGTAAGTTTTCTTCAACTATTAACAACTATAATTGTAATTTTTGTGTATGTCTCCGGGATTATTACTTAAATCTATTTAATTTTTATAAAATGTTTTTTTATGAAAACTATATTTTTTCAAGAGAATTCTTTACTAAAAATCCACAATAAATTTGATAATAATTAAAAGAACTCAAAAAAACAGGAGGGTGACTTTTATTAGGCTTTTCCTCAGGTATTTTTCCCGTAAGTATTGCATATCTTAAACGCTTATTATCTAAAATGATTAAGGGTTTATACTGTAACTCATGATTTTGCTTTGAAGCAAAATAATGTAATACCTTGAAAATACTTTTCATGAAGCTCCTTTTACTTTTCTGAGTTTTATATATCTACTAAGAAAACTTTCGTATTTTCGAAATCAGATAGTCCACCAAATGTAAGGATAGAGGTGATTTATTTTTCATACAGAAGCCATGTCAAAGTTGATTTGCCTAAGCTGCGGCGCCCAAAAGGTTGTTAAAAACGGTCGCATTCATAATGGCAAACAGAAACATAAATGTAGGACTTGTGGCCGCCAATTCGTCGAAGACCCCCAACAAAAGCGAATTGACCAAATCACAAAAGCTCTCATTGATAAGCTGTTGCTGGAGAAAATCACCCTTGCTCTGGCATTGCAAGGGTTTGCGATGTTTCTGAAGGCTAGCTGCAGGATTACGTGAACGACAAGTATGAGGCAGTTCATCGCCAGGTAACTGTCTCTTCAAAAAAAGGCAAGTTAACGATTCAATGCGATGAAATGTGGTCGTTTGTCAATGATAAATAAGAAAACAAACAGTGGATCTCGCTTGCACTTGATGTAGCAACTCGTGAGATTGTCGGTGTTCATATAGGTGAGCGCTGAATCTTATTTTATTTCCAGCACTAAAGAAGGCATCAGCCTTTGTAGGTTTTTTAAAGATTTACTTTGCCAGGGATTATCACTAGCGCCCAAAACTAGTATTTGAACATTCTTCTTTTTGCGTACATTAATTACAAATTTTGACAGCATACTTATGCCGGAACTATTAAGAAATTTCAGTTCTCGAAGGTTTAAACTAATTTTCATGGGCTCTTTATCTAAAACTCCATTGAGAAAATCAAAAATTGCACTGTATTCATCCGCTCCACTTAAGCGTAATGCGCCTTGGAACGCAATCATTTCTTTGATTGAATCATAAGTTATATGATAATTTTCTGCTTTAATTTCCATCGTTTTTGTCTTTAAATAATGTTAAAAAATATTTACTTTTTGATTAAGAAATATCTTATGGCTTTTTTCTCTTGAGTTGAGCGAACTTAGAATCCTACCCTATATGATAATTACCTTATAATTTCTAATCCTATTTACCTGAAACATGCTACAAAACAACAGAAGCACCAATCATTTCATAATTAAGTCACACTTGTAGTTGTACCATTGTTGTCACTCTACAATCTTGTTGTACTGATGAGCTGGTAGTCTCATTTTCAAATTTCCAGCCTAACTTAGCATTATAATCATTAATCATAGTTAAAAAACCCAAGCCAGAATCTTCATTATTATCATCAATAGCATTTTTTTCCAATTTTTTGAGATATAGCTCACAAGGATCAGAGTCTATTATGTTGTTAATATAATTCTGGAAGTCTCTAACCATTGACGACTCAATATCATTAGCTAGTTTGAAAATAATCTTATCTTGATTTAAATAAATTTGAATAGTAATGGGAGATGATTGATTATTTTTACTATATTTCATGGCGTTTTCTAATAACTCATTAGCAACATAACTAACCGCATCTTGAAATTCTGCTTTTTTTTGCTTTTGCTCTTCTTGATCAGCGGAAAAGAAGGTACTAAGATAATCGGCCAAAAAATCGGCTGATAAGCAATTGTTACGCCACCTTTTTTCTAGTGAAATAGAACTTGGAGAAAAACTTAATATTAAATATTCTTGACTTGAAGGCAAGTCCTCAATAAAGTTGCCCAATACGTTACAATGGTTGACTTTTGCTGGATAATTCATATAAAAAATAAATTTTGTAATTTAGACTAATTAAATTTGCTTTATTACTACTAAGGTAATATCATCGTAAATTTTCTGTTCACCTATATACATTAGTAAATCATCAATAACCATTTTCCTGATATTACTTGCTGATTTATGGTGGTTCTCCTTGATTAATTGGCAAAGCCGCTCCAAGCCATATTGCTGTCCTGAAGGATTTTCTGCTTCTGTAATTCCATCTGTATAAAGCACAATTGTATCTCCTAAATCTAATTTGATTTGGACCTGAAACACAAATTGTTCAATAGTATCTACTAAACCAATAGGAAAGCCCAAATCCATTGTGTCGATACGCTGAATTTCCCCTTGAGATTTAATTAAAATAATCTCTTCGTGCTGGCCACTTAAACTAACTACAGAGTTATGATAATCAACTAAACAAAGAGTTAGATTTCTGTCACAATTCATACGTTGTATATTTTTGTATATCGTTCGGTTAAGAACTTCTAAAAATTTTTTAGGGTCTTTTTCATCGATTTCCACTAAAGTTCTTACTGCTGTCTGTACCATAAGCATTAAAACCCCACTTTCTAGGCCATGTCCAGTGACATCTCCAATACCAATTTTTACCCGCCCATTGTCATGAAGAACATCATAGTAATCGCCCCCTACTTCATCGGCAGATTCCATAAATCCAGATATTTCCAGATCATCAATTTGCCGAAGCTCTTTTTCCTTCGGCAATATCATTTGTTGCAATCTTTGCGTTACTTCTATCTCAGTAGTCAGGCGGTTATTTTCTGCCTTAAGAAGTTTATTCAGTGTTGTAATTTCTTGGTTGGCTTGTGCCAGTTGATTTAGAAATAATTCTTCTTGATCTCTGAGCTGTTTTTTCTCCAAACAGGCACTAATTCTTGCTTTCAATATGACAGCGTTAAAAGGTTTAGATAGATAATCTTCCGCCCCCATTTCAATACATTTAACAACACTATCAATTTCATCTAAAGCAGATATCATAATCACAGGAATATAACTTAGTGAACTATTTTTAATCCATTGAAGAACTTCGTAACCGTCAATTCCTGGCATTAGTACATCAAGAAGTATTAAATCATATTTTTCTATCTGTATCATTGCCAAAGCTTGTTTTCCATTGGCAGCCCTGGCTACTTTATAACCTTGATTAATAATGTATCGAGATAATAAATCAAGGTTGGTTGCGTTATCATCGACTATTAAAATGGTGCTTCGATTTTTATTATCAATTGACTCTTTTTCTTGACTAAAATGAATACTATTAGAATTTGGTGAACTTTTTTCCGTGAGGGATGATAGATCTTTTTCTATGAGGGGTATGTTGTCAGTTGAAATAAATGAATCGTCAACTTGAATTGCACTGTGTTTTTTAGCTGTACCAGTCATATCACTCGTCATCGCTATTAGGCTCTGAGAAGCTTGATTGATTTTTTGGATATCTGATACTAAACTTTGGTTATTTGTAGTCTTTAAAATTTGTTGGCAATGGCTGATCACTGAATTTACGGGAATCTGTATCTGATTTTGGACCATTTGCTCAGTTAGCAATTTTTCCAAATCTAACTGATGAATTTCTAAATTGCTATCGTTGAGTAGAGTGCTAACTAATGATGTCAATTTAAGTCCACATTCTCTGATGTGTTTTAACTCGTGAAAATCTTGACTATCATTTATCATTTCAAGATCTTCTAATAGCATTTCGCTATAACCAATAATTGCATTGATTGGAGTTCGTAGTTCATGACGTAAATGAGATAGTGATAGGATTTTAGACTCCTTATTAGTTGACATATTGCGGTACACTCTCAAGAGAAAATTTTTGTAGTGAAGTAATCAAAACCTACAAAAAAGCCTTGATTTTTTCGAGAAGACGAGATAGGTCTATCGGTTTAGTGTCGTAATCATCACAACCGACTTCTAGCGCTTTTTCCCGATCACCAGCCATAGCATGAGCTGTCAGCGCAATAGTTGGAATTAATCGCGTCTTGGAGTGAGATTTAATAATTTTTGTGGCTTCCCAGCCATCCATCACAGGTAAACTCATATCCATTAAAATTAAATCTGGGATTTCTGATTGTGCCATTGAAACGCCTGTAGCACCATCAATAGCAATAATGACTTCATAGCCCCTTCTTTTCAATCTACGAGACAGCATATCTCGATTCATTTCATTGTCTTCCACTAATAATATTTTTGGCATAATCATATTTAAGAATTAGATAAATTTATTTGACTGACTGAACAATTTTTCGATTATTTTTTCTGTTGATAGCCTCTGACAAAAGATTATGTATCTCTTGGAGCAATATTTGGCGTTGATAGCCTCCTTTCTGAAAGATTGTTTCAACTCTACCTTGTAATTTATCTCGATCAATTGATGTTAATTCTTTAGCGGTTAAGATAATTACTGGAATGGAACTCCAATTTTGATTTTGACGAAGTTTATAAACTAATTCAAATCCATCCATTTCAGGCATCATTAAATCAGAAATTATTAGTTCTGGAGGATTCTTGGAGATAATATCAAGTGCTTGACAACCATGTTCCGCTTCGATAACTTCCCAGCTATTATTTTCTAATTGACGTCGTAACATCTGTCGAATGTCGGGGTTATCTTCTACTATTAAGATGCGATTAGAGGTAGATCCAGAGCGATATCCATCTAAAACCTCTCTTAAAATGTTTTTACTAATAGGCTTCAGTATATAGTCAACAGCACCTAAGGCATAACCTAAATTTTGATTATCTACCATCGTCATCATGATGACTGGTATTTGAGCGGTTTTTGGATCGGCCTTGAGAGATGTTAACACAGACCAACCATCTAAACCTGGCATCATAACATCAAGAGTGATCGCATCGGGCTCTATTTTTTTTGCTAAATCAATACCTTCCGAACCACTTCCGGCGGTGAAAACTCGAAATCCTTGCTTAGTTAAAAAGCGTTCCACTAAATCATGTACCGTTGGATCATCATCGATCACTAAAACAGTATTTTCGTTTGGTCCAATATCAATGTATTGCTCTTGGTTATTTGACTTGTATTCTACTTTAGCTATCTCCTGAAACTGAATTGGTAATTTGATAGTAAAGGTAGTTCCCTCATTGGCTGCACTCTCAACTTCAATGTCACCTCCCATCATCTCACAGAATTTTTTAGTGATTGCTAACCCCAACCCTGTGCCACCATATTTGCGAGTCGTTGAGGCATCTGCCTGGCTAAAAGCTTTAAATAGCTTACCGATTTGTTCTTTGGTCATGCCAATGCCTGTGTCGCTTACTTGAAAATCAATCCAGTCTTGATTATTGTGAGTATAGTCATTTAAGCTTAGGGTAATCTTCCCCTTTTGGGTAAATTTGCTAGCATTACTAAGTAGATTAAACAAGCTTTGACGAACTTTGGTAAGGTCCGAATGCATTGTCTTTAAACCATCAGAAATATGTACTTCTATAGTATTTTGATTTTTTTCAATTAAAGGTTGAATTGTCGCTACTACATCTTCAATGAGTCCACGAATCTCAAAAGATTCTAAATATAACTCCATGCGACCAGCTTCAATTTTTGAGAGATCGAGGATATCATTGATCAGACTTAATAAATGTTTTCCTGCTCCATGAATTTTCTGGAGATCGGGGATAAAACCTTCTTGCCCGAGATCCTCTGCCTCCTCATGTAACATCTCACTATAACCTATTATTGCATTCATGGGGGTGCGTAATTCGTGACTCATATTAGCTAAAAAAGTGCTTTTAGCCTGATTCGCCTGTTCTGCTACTTTTCTTGCTTCGCTCGCTTCCCTAATACTTTGAGCAAGTTCTGCTGTTCGTAGCTCAACTTTTTGCTCAAGAGTCGCATTGTACTCAGCTAATCTGTCATGAGAATTCGCTAATTCTTTTTTAGCTTGTTCTAGTTCGATTTCCCTTTGTTTTTGAATCTCTAAGGCTTTTTCTAAGGCTTTTTCTGCATGCCTGCGCTCTTCTATTTCTCTTTGCAGTTTTTCATGATTTTCTAATTGTCGAAAAACCTCATCAAACTTTGCGGCGAGAAAACCGATTTCATTATTGGGAATAGAATCAGGGACCAAAAATGAACCTGTTTCTTTACTTTCTCCTAGCGACTTATGTAAGCGATTCAGTGGAAGAAGTATAATCCGATGAATCAAAAAACCCATGACACAGAGAATTAACCCGGTACCAACAGCCATAGTAACAGTGGAAGTCAGAAAGGTTCGTTGTGCTTTTTGTTGTATTTGTTTAAGATCGACACTAACAATAGCTACACCTCGTTTTCCCGAAGTGCCAAAAATAACACTACTAAAGGGCAAAATATAAACGAAAAATTCCTCGCCATTGGACTTAGCTATTTGAATACTATCTTCAATTCCTGAACTAGCAGCTTTTTTCATTGCCAGCTCGAGTTTGGGATGAGAAGCTTTATATGGCTTGTTGTTTTGAACGATAGAGCTGTGAGCTAAGGTGACTTCTTGAGGATTGATGATAGCTATTTCCTCAACTGCTTCGAGAGTTGAGTAATTTTGCACAATCCTCCTTAATGTACTTGTATTCCCTAGTTCAATAAGACCCTCGGTGGCAAATTCTAGACCGTGAACAATGGATTGAGCCCTTTGCTGCACTTGTTTCTCTAGGTTGGAGCGAATCAACAGATAGTTGATCGAAAGTGTAGCCAGGCCTACAGTCACAAGTGAAACCCCAAAACCGCTAAGGAGTTGTTGAGATAAATTGCGTTTATATTTCAGAGAAGACTGATTCATTGGATGTCTATGTATCGAATTAAGTTTTCTTTAATTTATGTGGTCCATTTCTCAATAGCGCTAGTGATTGGATCTCCGTTGATTTCTACATCCTCCCTAATAGTGCGACCATGTCGTGGATCTTCTCGCAACATTTCCGTAATTTCTTTCATGGCTTGTGTTAAACGTCCTTGAGGCTCAAACATGCGTTGATTCATGTCGATATCACCCTTTTTAAGTCCAGCATAATCACTAGCAAAAGATTCTGGATTTTGTTCCAATTTTTGGCCAACTATGTTGAAGACATCATGAGGTTGACTCTCTAAAGCTGCCATGAGATCAAACCAAGTCAAAATAAATTGTGTTAATTCTTCTTTCTTATTAGCAAGAGTTTCAGAGCGCGTGGCCAGACCATCAATAACCAAACTATCAACATCTTTTGTTGTGTAAACGATATTCCCTTTAATGTCTTGAGCTGTACTGCTGAGTAATGGTTCCCAAACGACAGCGGCATCTAAAAGACCTTCTTGCATCTTTTGCACAGCAGCTTCGTTAGAGATATCGACAATTTCCACATCTGTTGGTTTCAGGTTATGCAATTTTAAAGCTTCTAGCAAAATTAGATGATTCACTGTTCCCAGTTTTGCCCCAATTTTTTTCCCCTTTAAATCTTCAAGAGATGTAAATTCAGACTGAGTTACGATGCCATCGGAACCAGAAGAAATATTTGTTACCAATACAAAGACTGGCCTGTCATTCCCAGGGTCTACTTGAGTCACATCCCAAAGTGCTTCAAAGGCCGCATCAACAGAACCTCGTAACATTGCACGAGCAGCATCAGAGCCATTTTGAAATCGGACAAATTCGACTTCAAGACCTCGGTTTTTAAATAGTTCTGCTTCTTGTGCATATACTGCGATATCAAAGCCAGGCCAATTAGTAATACCCACTTTCAATGATTTAAGAACATTATTTGGTTGAAAAAAACATCCGTGAATCAATAGGGGAGCAAAAAAAGTTACTATAAATAAAAGAGATAGAGAAAACCAAGATTTAGATTTAAACCTGTTCCTATTCCACATCATTGCACTCTCAGACTTATTTCGTTTGTTGGATTTTATGGTGATTTTGTAAGCAAACAATTAGTACAAATCACACTTACCCTAGATTTCCCCAAAATAATTTAAAGATAACAATCATCTTTAAAAGTGTTTAAAATGCTAGGCTTACTGAGTCAAAGCGCAAATCAATAAAGAACAGGGGTATATGAAGATAATGAACCCTGAAAACTATACAGGGGGTTGAGATATAAAAAACTGCGCCAAAACTAATAAGACAAAGAGAAAAAAATACAGTGTAAAAAATATAGTGCTTCATTCAAAGCCAAAATTGTATTAGAAGCTGTAAAAAGGTCAAAAACCATTAATGAAATTGTAGGGGATTTAGGAGTACATCCAAATCAAATTCAACAATGAAAAAAGTAAGTGTTAGAAGAAACGCCAGAGATTTTTAATCAGGAAAAAATCGACAAAAATAACAAGATGAAGATTAGACCTCTTGCAATATTCATTCCAAAATGTGTTTAGGTTGGCATAGGTTAGGTTAAGCAGCTAAGGATAACTCATAGTTATAGATTGAGGCAATCAAATTGCATTGGAGATTGTAACGACAACGACGATTGCGATATCGCCCAGCCAAAATGCGAAAAATTTTCAAGCTACGATTAATATGCTCAATAGCAATCCGCTCTTGGCTTAGAGCATGATTATAGTCGCGCTCTAACTGGCTCAAGTCTCTATGCTTAGGCTTCTTAAGAGGAATATAACTATGGTCGTGATAGGCTTTAATTCCCTGATATCCACTGTCTTGAAGACTCTCGGTCTCTGGATGAATATGAATCCCAGATACCTTAAATAGGTGGAAATCATGACGACAACCTTTACCAAAGAACAGGCAAATAATCTGAGCAGTATCACCCTCGGCAAGAACCTGACATTTGAGGGTATGTTGTTTCTTTTTTCCCGAGTAATATTGTTTTTGACCCTTTTTGGGCGCTCAATAGGCGTTTCTGTGACGTCGATGAGGATCACATCAGGGGTCCCAAAACCTTTCGTTAGTTGCTTCTTTCCGGGAAGCCGGAATCGACCTGAGTTCATCAGAACTTTTTCGACGCGGTGCACAATTCGACAAACAGTCGCTTCCGAAACATTCCAATCCTGGGCAATGTGAAAATAGCTGCGGTACTCTCGCCAATATTGAAG
>NZ_ALVZ01000192.1 GCF_000332055.1 Xenococcus sp. PCC 7305
TTTAATTGAAACAGTCAATGACCAACTCAAAAATATTTCTCAAATAGAGCATTCAAGACACAGGAGTATCTGGAATTTTCTGGTGAATCTTCTGGCTGGATTAGTAGCTTACTCTTATTTCCCGCAGAAACCTTCTCTTGATCTAGAGCCCAAAGCTTTATCGGCTCTCCCTCCTACTGTTTTTTAACCCTGATTCAGCAGCTAGAAGATAGAGCCTAATCCATTTTAAATCTCATGACGCACAAAGCGCCAAGCTTTGCTGAGCGCAATTTATTTTTTAGCGATCGCGTATGGTCTTGGTTTCATCTTGTCGAACTCAGGTTGGTTAGTGCTAATGTTCTTGTTTTGGGAGGAGGCCCCGCAGGGGGAGCTTCTGCCCTTGAATTAGCTCAGGCTGGATGTGATGTGGTGCTGTTAGAACGGCAGACAACCCCAGGTTGGAAAGTTGGGGAAACTCTGCCCCCAGAAGCACGTGTTCATTTGCAGCGACTAAAGCATTGGGAGAGGTTTCAGAATTCTGGACATTTGCCTTGCTATGGCATTGTCTCCTGCTGGGGAAGTTCGATCCCAGTGGAAAGAGATTTCTTGATGAATCCCTACGGCCATGGATGGCAACTAGATCGGGCAAAGTTTGAAGGGACTTTGTTGCAAGCAGCGAGGGATGCTGGTTGTCAGGTCTTTTACGGAGCCGAAGTTCAGGCTATCCATCAGTCTCACGAATGGCATCTTGAGACTTCTGTAGGGGAATTTCGGGGGTCATGGTTACTTGATTGCACGGGAAGCAAGGGAATTCTCGCGAAGAAGGGTCTGGCCGGATCGTTTGAGCCATTGCAAGACTATATTTCTCTGTATTGTGTTTTGAGCTCTGCCACCAGAACAGATCGGGATGCGCGAACTTATGTGGAATCCCATCCTATGGGCTGGGTCTATTCGGCTTTGATGCCCAGTGGGTTAAGGATTATCGCATTTCTTACAGATCGAGATTTGCTTCCTCGGAGCATCAGCACCGCAGAATGGTTACAGCAAATAATTGAGGAATGCTCACAAATCCCACGGCTTTTGCAAGATCATGCTTATCCTCAAATTGAAAAAGTCCATCAGATAAGCGCAGTGTCAGGAAGATATCAGAACTTTGCTGGTTCCCATTGGATTCTGGTTGGGGATGCGGGGATGAGGTTTGATCCGCTTTCTGGCTGGGGTTCAACCAAGGCGATCGTTTCCGCAGCGGCGGCTGTGCAGATGGTGCTCAAGGGAAGTAACTATCAAGCCAATTGTGAGAAACTTTGGAACAGTTATCTTCGGCAGTATCGAGATTATTATTTAGCAGAATTACGTTGGCCCGATTCTCCTTTCTGGTATCGTCGGCATCAAATTGTGCTTACCTGAATAAATAAGACATTATTTGAGATTATTAGGTGATTGCGATCGCTGGCAAGAATATTTCCTGATTCAAGCGATCGCATTTTGGTCACGTCTATTCTAAGCAACTCGCAAGTAATACAATGAAAAAGAAAACCTCGATCTGAGCATATCGATGTCAACTACATCCAGTACGGAAATTCAACAGCTAAAGGAATTTATCAGCGATCGCTTTAATCAACTAGATCAAAAAGTTGATGAGGTCAAACAAGATCTCAAAGATCTGTCTAATAAAGTGGAATCGATAGATAAGAGATTGGCAATTGTAGAAACTAAAGTTGATTCTATGGAAAAGAGATTGGTTACTGTTGAAAGTAAGTTGCCTGATATTTCTGAGAAGTTTGGGGAGCTCAAGAATTGGAGACAAATAGCATTAATTATTATTGCGGCTGTTTTGGGTTGGTTTGCGAGAAGCGGCAGACTTTAACCAATGATGATTATAAATCAAATAGGACTTCTATTCCCTAACCTCGCTAAATACCTCACGTTATAGGCAAGTTAGGAGTCTAACAGTGGTAGTACCAATAGATGGTGTAATTTGTTACTTTGATAGCATTATTTCAGTTGAGACAATTAACCCCATGAGCGATCGCAAACCGCTAAATATTTTAATTAGTAACGATGATGGTATTTTTGCTCTAGGGGTGCGAACTCTAGCCGATACTTTAGCCCAAGCAGGGCACCAAATTACCGTCGTCTGCCCCGATCGCCAGCGATCGGCAACGGGACATGGTCTGACAATTCATCATCCTTTGCGCGTTGAGCAAGTCTCCTCAATGTTCCATCCCCAGGTTCAAGCCTGGTCTTGTTCGGGAACCCCTGCCGATTGCGTTAAATTTGCCCTGAGTGCTGTCATGGAGAAAAGACCAGATTTTGTGCTTTCTGGCATTAACCATGGCCCCAATTTGGGTACAGATGTTTTATATTCTGGAACAGTCTCGGCGGCAATGGAAGGAACCCTCGATGGCATTCCTAGTATTGCTTTTAGTTTGGCAAATTTCACTTCTGATGAATTTCAGGTCGCAGCTGAATTTGCCTTGAAGTTAGTTGAGAAGTTCAGAGTTGAACCTTTTCCCCAAGCTCCTTTGCTTAGTGTCAATGTCCCTGCGGTATCAGAATCGGAGATTGCTGGAGTGGTGGTTACCCGCCAAGGTTTACGTCGTTATATTGAAAACTTTGAAAAACGTTACGATCCTCATGGCAAAAGCTATTACTGGTTAGTCGGCGAAATTATTGAAGATATTCCCCAACCAGAAGACTCTAATTTACCAGCTCATATTCTCACTGATGTTCAAGCGATTCGCGATCGCTATATTACGATTACACCTTTGCAATATAATCTTACCGATGCAATCACGGCAAAATACCTATATAGTCAGGACTTTTTTCAGTAAGATAAATAGAGTTTATTCCAATCCCGTTCGGTTAAGCCCCCCGACCCCCAAATTTGGGGGAGAAAGATAACTGAAAGTCCCCCAATATTGGGGGATTTAGGGGGCGAATGAAATAACTTGAGAGACTAACCGAACAGTATTAGGGTTTATTCTTAATCCAAGCGTACATATTTAGGAACTTTCGCTTTCAGCAGTGATATTAGCTCTGGTTGCATGTACTTATAATTGTCAGGTATTTCCAGGACGGCTAGTTTCTTATCTTTGAGTTGTTTTCTAAACTTCTTAGCAATTTTAGTGCGATGACTTTGTTCCATGACAAGAATAATATCAGCCCATTCGATAAGATCACCAGAAATTGGTGTAAATGCATCTTTGTTTGTCCCCGCAGCAATTGCTTCGACATTATCATATTCAGAAAATACTGTTTCTGCGGTGGGGCTTCGTAGTTTATTTTCACTACAAACAAATAACAATTTCATGAATAGCTTATTTATGTAGTTTTTAATTTGGGATATATGCGATCGCTCAATAACTTTAAAATAATAGTCTTTTTGTCTTCTATCAAGCTTGATATCATAAGAGCAAAACTATTATTAAAAATTACAAATGAAAGTTAAAGTCACAGAACAAGGTATTGTGATTCCGAAAGAGTTGTTGGCCGGTTTAGAAGAGGTTGAAATCTTTCAAGAAGAGAATCAGATAATAGTCAAACCTTCTTTAAAGAATCAAAACCCTTTAGAGCAACAAAATAAAAAAGATAAAGCTGAGTTGCATTATGATCCTTTGAATAACTTTATTGGTTCTGTTTCTGATGGAAGTTTAGCTCAAAATATTGATAGGGAACTATATGAGAGCTAAGCTGTTTGTTGATACTTGGGGATGGTTGACTTTAAACGATCAAAGAGAATCTCAGCATCAAAAAGTTGTTGAATTGTATAAATCTTTTCGTTCTCAAGCAGGAGAAATTTACACAACCGATTATGTGTTAGACGAAACCTTTACATTATTTTTCAAGCGTCTGATTTCTAAACAAGCACAGCGTTCAATGACAATTCTAATTAATGTATTTAAAGAAGAAAATTTTAACCTAATTCGGATTACACCAGAGAGATTTGCTCAAACTCAAGCTTTACGTATCAAATACATTGACAAGCCGCAAATTTCTTTCACTGATTTGACTTCAATGGTAGTAATGAAAGAGTTTGGTATTGAAGCTGTGTTAACTGGTGATTCTCATTTCACTCAAGTAGGAATGGGATTTCAAAAAACACCTGAAACTTTTGGATGATCGTACTTGTCAATTTGTCAATCCTTTATTTACCGAAAGAAATATTAAATTTTGGATGTGATTACCCTGCTTTATTAGCTCCAATTCTTCCTCTTTCAATCGTTCCTGATACCTAGTTTTTTCTTGATATGGAACAGGGTGTTCAATTCGGTCATTTTTTTCATCAGGAAGCCTTGAAGTACTTTCATTATTTTCTTTTTCTACTTGTTCTTGCTGTTTTCTCTGCTTCTCCTTCTATTTTATTCTTGTCTGATATTTAGAAGCAAGAATTGGCTGTTCAATTCTTCTTATATCTTCAGTTTTAATACGAAGAGATTGCTATAAATTGTTTATTTGAATTTTGAGTAGAAAAATTAAAAATACGACAATCTTTTAAGAGATAAGATAAATGTTCAATGATTAATGTTTAATGTTCAATGTTAAAGCCTGCCAAAATAACTAAAATACTACCAGATTCTATTGGCTTAGAAATGGGTTTTGAACCAGGAGATGCGATCGCATCGATTAATGGCACAAAACCTCGTGATCTCATTGATTATCAATTTCTTTGTGCTGACGAATATTTGGAACTCGAAGTCATCGATGCTCAAGGTGTAACCCATAACCTAGAGCTAGAAAAAGACTATGATACCGATTTGGGTCTAGAATTTGAAACCGCATTATTTGATGGTCTGATTCAATGTAACAATCGCTGTCCTTTTTGCTTTATCGATCAGCAACCCCCAGGAAAAAGAGAAAGCCTTTACTTTAAAGATGATGATTATCGCTTAAGTTTTCTATATGGCAGTTATCTGACTCTGACAAATCTGAGCGATCGCGAATGGCAAAGAATTGAACAAATGCGGCTTTCGCCTCTCTATGTTTCGGTTCATGCGACCGAACCTGAGATTAGAACTCGGTTACTCAAAAATTCTCGGGCGGGACAAATCCTGGCTCAGTTGCAATGGTTTCAAGAGCGACGCTTACAAATTCATGCTCAAGTTGTAGTCTGTCCCGGAATCAATGATGGTTCCCATTTGACTCAAACCCTCACCGATTTAGCTAAGTTCCATACAGGAGAGATTCCAGCAGTGGCCTCGATCGCAGTTGTACCTGTTGGCCTGACCCGTTTTCGCCCTACAGAAGATGAATTAATCCCCGTCAGCAAAGAAAAGGCGATCGAAGTCATTGAGCAAGTACAAACGATGCAAGCTCAATTTCAGTCGGAATTTGGCTCTAATGTGGCCTGGCTGGCTGATGAATGGTTCCTGATTGCCGAACAAGATTTGCCCCCCGAATCTCACTATGAAGATTATCCCCAGATAGGTAATGGTGTTGGCTCAATTCGTCTATTTCTCAAAGAGTTTCAGCACACTGCCGAGAGAATGTTGCCTAGCAAGATCGAAAATCCCCGCAATCTGACTTGGATCGTAGGGAATGCTGTGGCTAAAGCTTTTCAACCATTGGTTGCCCAGTTAAATGCTGTGGAAGGATTAGCTGTTAATCTGGTGGCTTTGCGCAGTGAATATTGGGGACAAGAAATTACTGTGACAGGTTTGTTAACAGGACAAGATATTTTGGCTGGTTTGTCAGGAAAGGATTTAGGAGATGGAATTTTATTACCTTCTCTGATGTTAAAACATGGCGATACCAGATTTTTGGATGATTTAACCGTAGAAGAAATTAGCAATAAATTGAATATTCCATTTTTTCCTGTAGCTAGTGTCACGGAATTAATTAATACTTGTCTCTTAGCGGATAACTAATGTTTATTGTCTTGTCTGAAGTAAATCAGAACTGGTATTGCGATCGCCATGGTCATAGTATTCCCAAATCAAAACCGGACAACGGTTACCAATTCTAGAAACTCCATGTCAATATTAGTGACACAGCATTGAATAACCGAGGTATGATTCATGGGCATCAATTTGCAGAAAGGGCAACGCATTTCTTTATCCAAAGAAGCCCCAGGCTTGAAGCAGTTACAATGCGGTTTAGGTTGGGATGTGAGAAAAAAAACTGGCGGCGGATTTTTTGGGTCTTTCAGTGGGGCTAAAAACTTTGACCTCGATGCCTCCGTGGTCTGTCTTGATGAAAATGATAAAATGAGCAACAGCAAAGATTTAGTTTATTTTGGTAACTTAACCCATCCATCTAGAGCAATTATTCATCGAGGAGATAACTTGACAGGTGCGGGAGAAGGGGATGATGAAGTGGTGATGGTCGATTTGACGAAGATTCCTGCTAATATTGCTAAGTTAGTTTTTGTGGTGAATATTTACCATGCGGCCAAACGGAAACAAGATTTTTCCCAGGTAGCAAATGCTTTTGTGCGCCTTGTTGATTCCTCGAACAACAAAGAATTAGCTCGTTACAATCTTTCTGGTAGTGACTATTTAGGCATGACCAGTATGGTTCTGGCAGAAGTTTATCGCCGTAATGATGAGTGGAAAATGGCTGCGATCGGCGAGGGATTACAACTTGATGGCCTCAAGGAAATTACTAAGAAATATAGTTAGTAACTCTACTCGGGGGTCAAGAGTCAAGAGTCAAGAGTCAAAAGTCAAAAGTCAAAAGTTTGAACTTTTTTTTAACTAACTCGGAAAGTCATTTAACTTTAAAAGTAACTCACAAGGAGAATAATTCGATTGCCTAAAGCTCGTATCCGTCAGCATGTTAATCCCTTAAGTCGCAAATTTCAAAATCACATCAAGCTTCCTGATTGGAACGAAATATATAGTAATCTAAATCTTCCTTTTCATCTTGATATTGGTTGTGCGAGGGGAGATTTCTTGTTGAAAATGGCTCAATTACAATCGGATACAAATTTTTTAGGCATCGAGATTCGCCGTACTCTTGTTGAAATAGCTAATAATGAGAAAACAGAATTAGGGTTAACTAATCTCTATTATCTTTTTGGTAGCATGAACTATTATGCAGAAACCTTGCTACCTTCTTTGCCCAAAAATAGTCTCCAGTTTGTTTCAATTCAATTTCCTGATCCCTGGTTCAAACGAAGACATAACAAACGTCGAGTAGTGCAACCAGAATTAGTCACAATATTAGTTGATTATTTAGCAGCGGGGGGCAACATTTTTCTGCAATCTGATATCGAAGAAGTTGCTCTAGAAATGCGACAACGCTTCGCCGAAAGCTCTCTACTAACTGTTCAACATCAAGACTTTTGGTTAGCCGAAAATCCCTTGCCAGTACCCACCGAAAGAGAAGCATATGTGCTTGAGGATGACAAGCCCGTTTATCGAGTCTTATTCAAGAAAGAAAGTTAATTTCAAGTCCCAATATCCATCAAAGAAACATGGGTCAAAAACATGCAGCCCCAATAGTTCTTGTTTAAAGACTGAATTTAAAACCCTAACGAGTTGGGATTTGGGGTTTTAGGGGCTTAGGGAATAATAACAGCTAGATTTCCCTAGTTCCCTGCACCTCTATTTCCCTAAACGAAAAGCATTGCATGCCGCCCAGCATCTCATTTCAATTCTTGTTGAGGGCTATCTTCCAAGAAATCAGAAATCGGGATTTCCTTCCCAGTTTCATCAACAATTTTTAGATCGACCGTATTAAACTGAAGAATATCCGTATGAGAATAACGTTCTGGACGAGTTAAAATCTCCCTTTCTCTTTCCATATTACGCCGTCCTTCTTCAAAGAAACGATCAGCTGCTGTTGGAGTAAACAAGCCATTAATATCAGATGGTCTGAAATTCGGTAAAGAACTTTGTGCTTTGGCTGTGCTAATCGCCCCCACAATCACTAAGAAAACCGCGATCGCGAAGGAAGTACCCAAAAAAGAAACAAAATGTAGAGCATTAGTTTTCATATTGTCCTCCCGCCACTATAGGGAATGACATCTCTATAACCATTGTACCAACTATATTCACTTTGCAGAACTGACATTCACTAACTGCCATTCTTTTGTGGTGCCGACCACTCGACTATTTTTGAGATCAGAAAAATTAGGATCATTTTTAGCTAATAATAAGAAAATGGATTTGCCTTCTGTCGTTATATTTTCTGGTAGTTGTTGGTTTGCTAAAGGAATAACTATCCGATCGCTGTAGAAATTAAGAGAGGGACGATAGTAAGCATAAGAAGTATAAATAATTTGTTTTTCTGGAGTTCCTCGCCGAATCATCTCGGCAACAGGTTTAACCCCATAGCTTTCTCCTAATTCCCAATTCCAATGGGTACTATTAAACAATAGTAATAGGGCTAGATATAGAGCGATCGCGATCGCCCCTATAAAATAACGATTACCAAGCTTGATTAAGATATTGGCAATAGTCATAAATAGAGCTAGAGCCCCCAAAACCCACAATAAATCTCGGTCTTTACCAGGATCAAACCAGCCATAATAAATGCTGCCAACCCAGGCAATAATTGCAACGATAATTAGTAATGTTCTAGCTATTAATCCCACTCGGAATTTACGATGAATCTGAGCTAGATTTGCCCCGACTAATAAGGCAAAAGCCGGATAAATCGGCATAACATACCAAGGTAGCTTGGTTGCCATCATAGAAATTGCAACGAGATAAATACTAAACCAAACTAAAGCCAACTTTGCCCAAATCTCTTTTCTTTGGTGAACTGCTAGTTGGATGGCTCCTGGCAAAAACACTAACCAAGGCATCGTATATTTAGCTATTTCCAGTACATAATACCAAGGGGGACTTGAGTTATCTTCTACTGTATTTACAACTCGATTAAAAGTTTGGATTCCAAGATTAATCTCAATAAAATCTCTGCCATAATGAATAATTTGTAAAACATACCATGCGATCGCAGGGATTAATCCTAGTAAAATAAAAAACCAAAAACAAAGCTTAAATCTATAATTTGTTGGCCGAACTAAATAGTAAAAAATAAACGCGATCGCGCCTAACAAGATGCCCAATGCCAGACCTTTAGTTAAACAAATCAATCCAATGCCGAAACCAGCCCCGAATAAATAAATCCCTCTGCCCTCTGCCCTCTGCCATCTGCCCTCTTTCAACAAACACCAAACAACTAAGGAAAAAAAGCAAACAACCGCGCCATCCAACATTGCCAATCGACCATGTCTAGCTACAGGAATTAAGGTGAGATAAACTGTCGTCGCATAAATTGCCTCTAGACGATGTTCAAATATTTCTCTGCCAATGCAATAGAGTAAAGGAACAGCTAAAGAAGAGATAATTGCCGTTGGTAATCTTGTGCTCCATTCGCTAACCCCAAAATAACCATAAGATAAAGCAATTAAGCCATGAATCAGCGGCGGTTTGTTCCAATAGGGAGTCCCATCAAGATTTTGAGGGTATAACCAAGCATAGCTATCAGAATTTGCTCGCCAGATTTCCCTGGCAATAGTTGCCACAATCCCCTCGTCCCAATCTCTTAAAGGAACTCCTCCTAGATTATGAGTGTACAGAAAAAGAGCTGCGAGAAAAAATCCCCACAGCCATAAGCGATCGCTTTTGAAGCGTAAATTATAAAAACTAAACACAATTAAAATTCGCTTTCACTACCATATCCACTGACAGCATTGGGATCGACATCTCTCTTGGAGCCCAGTAAATCCAATCTGTCTACTCTAATAACTGGTGATGAACGTTGCTTTCCCGAGTTACGATCTTCCCAAGTTTCAATCACGAGAGAACCTTTAATCCCGATGAGACTTCCCTTATGCACATAGTTACCAGCTATTTCTGCGGTTTTGCCCCAGATTTTTAACTTAAACCAATCTGGCTTGTCGCTTCTGCTGGTTGGCCGATTCACTGCTAGGGGTAATTCACAAAGAACATTGCCCGAATCAAAATACCTAATTTCTGGCTCAGAGCCAGCTCTACCAACCAAATTAACTATATTAAGATCCATAATTTAGTATTCTTACACTGATTATGATAGTTTAACCAAAGGCTTTCAGCCGTAAGCTACAAGCTATAAGCCCAGAGCTAACTTACTTTAACAGATCTTAATTCCAGCCTGTACAAATTTCGAGTAATTGATGAGAAGATAAGAGACTCAGAACAATAAATCGCAATTCTACTTCTGTATCTAAATGTCTAAAACTTATAATGTTGAAATTAACCATCAGGGAACAACTCAGACAATTCAAGTTGCTGAAGACAAAAATATCTTAGAAGCTGCTGTAGAAGCAGGTATTGATTTACCCTTTTCTTGTAGTGCAGGAGTTTGTACAACTTGTGCTGCGCAAATTTCTGAGGGTGAAGTCTCCCAATCAGAAGGGATGGGACTTTCCCCTGACCTGCAAGCAGAAGGCTATGCTTTATTGTGCGTTTCCTATCCTCGTTCGGATATTAAACTAGAGTCAAATAAAGAAGAAGAAGTCTATAGTAGACAATTTGGACAACCATCTTAGAAGAAAAGGTTTTAGGTATTGGGTGTTAGGTGTTAGGTGTTAAATAAATCCCGAAACAAAGTAAATTTAGACCTTATGGTCTTACATGAATCCATAAAAAGCTTTATATGTCAAATATTCTTCGATTTAAATCAAAATATGACTCTTTTTAACCTAAAACCTACCACCTAAAACCGAGCACTTGTCCTGACCATAAATTGCCAAGTCGGGCAGTATAACCTAATTTAATGGTAGCAAAACTGGACAAAAAATGATTACACCTGAATTAGTAGCAACATTATGCTATGGCCTCCTGAGTATAGGAGGAGGCATCATGGGCTATCTCAAAAGCCGAAGCACAGTCTCGTTGGCTTCTGGCTCAATCAGTGGTTTACTGTTGCTAGTATTGGCTGGCCTGATTTATTCAGGTTTCTCTTGGGCTAAGCTAATTGCGGCAGGGATTATCTCTGTCCTGATTATTGTGTTTATTATCAGATGGTTTAAAACCAAAAAGCTAATTCCTGCATTACCAATGATTTTCTGCGGTTTTATCTCACTCGTTATTGTCTTGAGTTAATAGAAAAATATTCTTTTTGTGCTTATTATTTGATAGCTTTGTTTTTGAATATAGAAATGCCCTCTCCCAAATCAATAGTTCCAGGCAGATCAAGGGTGGCAGTTTCTTTTTCCAAGAAAGGAATTCCCGCGAATTTTAGAACCCCTCCTCCTAAAATCCCATCAAGATGCAGTTTCATAATTTTCGCATTACAAATTTCTAAAATTACTCCATTGATAATAAAACTGGCTTCTACCTGAAGTTCAATTTTTCCCATAGCCAGTCCGCCAATTGTTGGTTCAACAAAAGGATTATGCTCCGAATCTAAAGAATGTTCGAGTATTGGGACTAGGACTGTTTTGGTGGGGGGATATTCTCCTGAATCTGCATATTGTGCTAGTTCTTGTTGTTGGCTCCAGGTTTCCCCTAGGATATCTTGAAAAATATCAATATCTAGTAGTTCATCTAATTTTCCTAAGATCAAAGGAATCAACTTATCAGAGAATTTTGCCAACAAAGGAAATTTGCTGCCTTGCTCAGACATCTTCTCTTTAACTTTGTCGAAGCTCGGGCTTTTGGCGAGTTGATCTTTTTGTTGTTCTACTTCTTCTTTGGCGTTGAATAAATCGCACAAAGTAAATCTTGTTTCTGACATAATTTTAGGTTTTAGTTAACTATGAAAAATATATTTAGATTAGACTTCTTGCAGAAGTCGGGAATAGGGAACTGGGAATAGGGAACAGAGAAAATCAGAAAAATAATTTTGCGAAAAATCTATTAGTGATAGGCCAAAAAATTTATTTAAATCATTCTTGTTTGATTTCTACTTGAGAATAATTGACAAAATTGCCTTTGAGATGAATTGTCTGTTCTCCAGAATCTTGTTCCATTTCGAGAGCAATTTCACAATCTAAGATGGGAAATTCACTTAGTTGCATAATTCCTGGCTCTACAGTAGATTCCATTTCAATCTCAGGATCTTTTTGTGAGTTGTTTTGCTCGGATTTACTATTAGAATTACTTGTCGGATTACTGCCCAATGAATTGAGGATATTACCCAGCATTGCACTAAGACTATTACCTAATAATGCATTTGCTAGTGCGGCACCAATGCTTCCAGTGAGTAATAACCCTCCAGCGATCGGGATAGCCCAACGTTTGATCGGGTTGCGATCAATATTGGCTACTGATTCTTCTTCCAAAAGAGCAACTGTTGAATTGTCTTGAAGCTCAGATAACGGATCAAGATGATTTTTTGGCAAAGGTGATGTTTTATTTGCTGGCAGACTGGACGCACTGCTGGCTTCACTAGCGGCACTACTAGCTTCACTGGCTGCATTACTACTGGCTTCATTAGCGGCACTGCTGGCTTCGCTAGCTGCACTACTACT
The DNA here is from genome assembly GCF_000332055.1 of Xenococcus sp. PCC 7305. Taxonomy (GTDB): domain Bacteria; phylum Cyanobacteriota; class Cyanobacteriia; order Cyanobacteriales; family Xenococcaceae; genus Xenococcus. Next base: position 12,386 of record NZ_ALVZ01000192.1, read on the forward strand.
AGCTTCACTGGCTGCACTACTACTAGCTGCGTTTGCCGTATTGCTAGACTGACTAGAGGCATTGCTGTTAGCTTGAGTAGCTACATTACTGCTTGTCTGATTTGTAGAATCGCTATTGGTTTGATTCGATGTATTACTATTAACTTGACTGGACGTATTGTTGTCAGCTTGATTACCGACATTATTATTTGTCTGATTTGTAGAGCCACTGTTATCTTCACTCGAAGTATTACTGTTAGTTGAACTCTCAACGCCGCTATTGCCTGCACTTGAAGGATTACTGCTAGTTTGACCAGATACATTATCACTAGTTTGGCTTACTGAATTGTTGTTGGATTCAGCAATCTTTGAAGCAGAGGACGCAGATTCTTCTGTTGCAGATGTATTCCCTTGGGTTGCGACGTCAGAAACCGAATCTATGTCCAAAGAAATTTCCTCACTGTTTGCCGCTAATTGTTGTGGAGACTGGTCATTTGAAGAAGTACTCCTTCTGGCAATGGAACTAGAAACTACGTTAATGTCTAGCCCAGAAAGTTCGGGAATATTTTCAATCTCCAGCTCAGGTGAATTAGGAAGAATCGGAGTTTCAGGAGTTTCAGTTATGACCGGAGTTTCGGGTATGACCGGGGTTTCAGGGGTTTCAGTTATGACAGGTATTTCAGGTGTAACCGGAGTGCTAGGAGTTTCAATTATGACCGGAGTGCTAGGAGTTTCAGGAGTTGGAGTTACAGGAGCCTCAGGGATGACCGGAGTTTCAGGTGCAACAACTGGTTGGGAAGATAAAGATATTGGTTCTATTGGGATAACATCGCCTACTAATGAACCATTAGTTCTAATTCTAGAAATTTTGGCGACGGTCGCAATTCCACTTCCACTATCAGGGTCGAATTCGCCCACGGTAAAAGATGAGTCGGAAAGTAATGAAATTTCAATATTACCAGTTGCATCGGTGCTTTCGTCTCCAGCCAAGATAATCGGGTCAGGCTGTATCAGATTGGGATCATCAGGATTAAATGATAATAACAATTGCAAATTGGGTTCTGGATCAGATAAACTCCCCTCGGAAAGTTGCACTTCTCCTGCGGCATCAAATATAGGTTGACCTGTTGCATTAAGACTCTCCCCACCAAAAGACAGAGCTCCAATGGTATAGGTTTGGACTAAATTACTATCAATCCGACCAGGTTCTCCATTAGCTCCATTTCCCAGTAAAGTCGTTGTTCCCGAGCCAATAAATTTTTGAGCTGTAACACTGAGATCCGTATCAGCATTGAGAGTGATTCCTCTGAGAAGTTCGACCGAACCCAAACGAGCATTAATTGTGGCGGAACCAAGATTCGTGCGGAGCTCTCCATTTGGCTCAACACCAGATAATAGACTATCTAACCCAATAAATAAACTACCATTAGAGCCTGAATACTGAATATCTTCGCCGCTACCAGGGGATGCAGTGATTGTTGTGATGGTAGTATCACTCGTAAAGTTTATCAACTCTGGAAGCTGTGGCTCAATAATAATATCCCCATTAGTGTTTTCCAGTAACAAATCATTAGTGACGGCGAATGATCCTTTAATATCAAGTAACCCAATTTCTCCTGCTGGGGGGTCTACTGTAAGAGTAAGATTTTGAAAAACTGGAATATCTTCTGTGGGTATATTGTTAGCTGAATCAATATTTTCCGATTCTAGTAAAGAACCAATAAACTGGGGGCTACTCGTAACTTCTGCCGCATCAGATTTTGTGGAAACGGGGACTAGAGTATCACTTTCAAAAGTTAGATTGTTGCTGGCTTCAATAATTACATTATCAACCGTTGTTAAACTATCTACTGGAATGAGCGTTGTCCCACTGGGTATAGTATCTGCAGCAAGAAAGTTATTAATATTGATATCCGGATTTACATCGTCTGTTGACCCCAGATTACTATTTTTACCCACAATCTCGATAGCATTTGATTCTAATGCAATATTATCAATTGAATCAAAATTTATTATATTAGATAAATCTTCAAGATAGAAATCTAAAATATTATCATTATTAATACTAACTATATTATTTTGTGCTTGAAGTTCAACAGTTCCATTAATTCCGCTAACATCAATTGTCGGAATACTAGTAGAAAAATCGCTAGAAAAATCGGAAAATCTGGAGTCAAATGCGATCGCGCCATTACTCCTAATTGCGATCGCGCCACCAGTTCCTGGTTCGGGGAAATCTTCTACAGTTTCAAAAACTCCCAGTCCTATCGCACTAATAAAACTATTGTTATCAATTAAAATTCTGGAACTCTCAGAAAATTCGGCAATCCCGACTCCTTCAGAACTAATAACAATTGAGCCCCCATTACTTCCTGACGCATTAATATTACTTTGAATAATTCCTACTTTTTCGCCGTTAATATTGATATTTCCGCCATCGCCAATATCATTAGAAGCATCAATATTCCCAGAAGCAATAGTTGTTCCAAGCTCACTAGGAATTGTCGGTTCACTACCAGTTAATCTAATTGCCCCATCAACAATTTCGATCGCCGTTGCCTCAGCAAGACCTCCACCCGTTAATAATTCGGCCAAAGAAGGTGGCGTAAGTTCGGCAGCGTCAATTCCTGGTTGCAAGATGGTTGCGTCTTCTGTGGGCAAAACTAAGCTTAATAAACTACCTTCAGGGGTGATTCTTACCAATTGCTGCTCAGGCACAGCGACAATATTAATTGTGCCTCCTGGAGTTGTTATAGTTCCAGTATTAATGACTAGTCCCCCAGCTAAATTAATACTCTCTCCAGGATTTTGAGCGGGAGCCCCAAAAATTACATTGCCGTCTACATCTATTAATAAGCCATCAGCATTCAGACTCAGATCTTCTGAGACACCAACATTAATATTGCCTAAATTGACAATGCTTCCGATATTAGATCCCAAAAAAGCAAAGCCACTAGGATCTCCAACTAAATTTTCATAATTATTATTGCCCAAGGCATCAAACCAAAATTCCCCAATTTGAATGCCATGAGCTGTGGTCGCAGTAAAAGAAGCAGGGACATTAATACTAGAATTTTCGCCAAAGATAATCCCACTAGGATTAATAAAGAAAAGATTAGGATTGCCTCCTGTTATTTTTAGCAAGCCATTAATCACAGAAGCATCCCCTCCTGTAACACGACCAAATATGTTTTCCGTGTCTAATCCTGATAGAAAATTGACTATTTCTCCCTGGGTTAAACCAAACTGTTCAAAGCTATGAAAAATATTATTTCCGGCATTTTCTCCTCCACCAATATTATATTGGTTAAGAGTTTGCTCAATACTGGTATTCGTACTACCATCAGTCGTAATTGATTGAGCTTGAACTGTTTTGCTGCCGAGAGTTAAAAATAAACTGAAACAAGCAAAGAAACGGCATCCTTGACCTACATAATTGCCAAAATATAAGTATTTATAATTAGAAAAAAACATTATTCAGATACCTCTAGTACTGCTGCGCCGAAGCAATAAGGAATAAGATAAGCAATGGTTAATGAGTTCGATTTTCGTGGAATTGAGATAATAAGTAATAAGTAATAAATCTAAAAAAATACAAGGAGATATACGTATAAATTCTACTTTATCTTTATTTCATATTATGAGCTACCATAAAAATTAGTCAATTAGAAAATCCACTTAGTTAATTATTACGATTTGGTGATTGGTTAGGTAATAATTCTGATATAGTAATCTTGATTCTAGTTTATTGCTCTTTAATTATTTTTAGAAGTATCTAATTCTGATTAAACTTCATATGAAAAAATACATAGTATATTTATTGGCATTAGCCTTAGCAGTAGCAGGCATAATATTAGGATGGATTACTTCGGTTTGGCTATTCATTCCAATCTTGTTAATTATTTTAGGAATTGCGATCGCGGTTATTTTTTGGCTTTTAGTTAATAGAAAATACCAAAATTTTGAAGCAAGTCCTGCCACAGATGCAAGAGTAAACAGCTTGATCAGTGCTGTCGCAGTTTTGATTATTATTGGGTCACTTAATTTTATCGTTGCTGGATATAATTGGCGTTTTGACTTAACAGAAAATAGATTTTTCACCTTAGCTCCTCAGTCTCAAGAAATTGTCCAAAATCTATCTCAACCCCTAAAAGTTTGGCTCTTCGACAGTGATCTAGATTTAGCAACTATTAAATTATTGGAAAATTATCGCAGTTATAGTAAAAACTTTGAGTTTGAAGTTGTCGACCCAGAAATTGAAATTGGCTTGGCTCAGCAATTTGGGGTGCAATCTCCTAGAGGATTCTCGGAAATTTACCTAGCAAGTCAGGATCAGAAAAAATTGGTTGCAATTGTAAATAGGAGTCAGGGTCAAAGTCTTTCGGAAAGTCAATTGACCAATGCGATTGCTAACCTAAAGCGTGAAGATAATTCCTATATTTATTTTCTTCAAGGACATGGTGAACCGGAATTAGACCAAGTTGAAGGAGGATTTACCGAGGCGATTACGGAGTTAGAAAATCGAGATTATATTGTTGCGCCATTAAATTTAGCTACTAGTAAACAAATTCCTGATAATACAGATTTGATTGCGATCGCGAAACCACTACGGAATCTCTTTCCCCAAGAAGTTGCAACAGTTCAAAACTATCTTGATCAAGGAGGAGAGCTGCTGTTAATGTTATTGCCCAATAATAATGCCGGTCTAACGCCAATCCTCGATAACTATGGCATTAAATTAGACGATCGCTTAATTATTGATTTTTCCAGTCAGGAAACGGTTGTTCAATTTGGTTATGGAGTATCTGTGATTACGAATTTTGGAGATCACCCCATTACCGCCAATTTTGGCAATGGTCTAGCGATTTTTCCTGAGTCTCGACCTTTAGAAGTTGTTACGAAAGAAAATATTACCGCAGCTCCTTTTGTGATTAGCAGTGAAAATACCTGGGCAGAAAGTGATTTAGCCTCAGAAGAAATCACCTTTAATGAGCAAGAAGATCTTCCTGGCCCGTTGAATATTGCGATCGCGCTTACCCGTGAGCTATCAGAATCTGAATCTAAGCTAGTAGTTTTTGGCAATGGTACTTTTGCCACCAATGGATGGTTTCAACAACAATTGAATGGTGATATTTTCCTGAATTCTATTGATTGGTTAACAGGGGATGAATCCCAAACCCTTTCAATTCGACCCAGAGAACAAACTAATCGGCGTATTAATTTATCCCCTCTACAGGCAGGTATTATTAGTTGGCTGGCGATTAGAATTATGCCCTTGTTGAGCTTTGCGATCGCAGGGACTATTTGGTGGCGAAGGAGATAGTCTTCGGGAAAAGGTTTTAGGTATTGGGTTTTAGGTTTTAGGTGTTGGGCATTAGTGAAATCCTGAAAAACGATAAATCAAGTAATTATAGGTACAAAAATGCTTTATATCTAAAATATACTCCAATTTAAACCAAAATATGACTTTTTTTAGCCTAAAACCTAACATCAGCTTCGTTCCTAAAGAAAGTTAGTTGTTCAAGACCAATAAATGGTATTTGGTGCTACCCTTTAACCTAACGAATAAAACCAGCTAACACCCAATATTAGGAGCTATATATCTCTATGGAAGTTGTAACTTCTAGTTTAATGATGAAACGTCCGATTACTGTTAAGGCTATTGTGACTGCCCGCTGGAAAGAGGAAGTGCAACAGCAATTACAGAATCAAATCGCTCAACTGGATAAACAGATCCAACAATTGGAAATGCAGGGAACCAGAACCATTGAAGAGCTCAAGAAAAAAACCACTGATTCAAATAGTGATCAACTAACAAAGCAGGTTGAAAGTATCCAGTCCCAGGTTAACCAGAAAAAAAGTGAGTTGCTCAACAAAAAGAATCAACTACTGCAACAACTTCAACAAGTACAGTTGCTGGAATTAGATCAAGAAGTTGTCCAGGCACAGATGGAGAGCTTCTTTCGAATTGAGAAAGGCGATAACTTAGTCAAAAAACTTAATGTAGAAGTGCTGTTACGAGATGGCATTGTTGAAGAAATTCGCGGAGAAATTTAAATTATATTAGGTAATTGAAGTTTAATTATTTGACAGGGCAAAATTTTTTTTTGCCTTTTATAATTTTAAAGACCTAGCAAGCGGTAATCTGATTAGTAATTTGATTAAATGAGAAAACAAGATTTGTTCGTGTTGAGGGAACAAGATTGAAAAGCACAGAGATCTCTCCTCCCAATCGTGTTATCTGTCTAGGTGAAATTTTATTTGATTGTCTGGCTGATGATATGGGGCAATCGTTAAATCAAGTAAAATCCTGGACAGCTTATCCTGGCGGTGCGCCAGCTAATGCTGCTTGCGCTTTAGCAAAATTGGGAACTAGTTCGGCGTTTATCGGTTGTATTGGGGAAGACTCTTTAGGAGAGTCACTAATCCAAACACTCCAGACCGAAGGGGTCAATGTTTCTGGAGTACAGCGCAACTCGAAGTTCCCGACCAGGCAAGTATATGTCCTACGCCAGCCCAATGGTGGTGGCAATTTTGCAGGTTTTAGCAGCTCCCAACCTAGTGCTTTTGCTGATGCTTATCTTCAGGGGTCAGACCTGCGAGAGGATTTGTTTTTAGAAGCAGAGTATTTGGTTCTAGGCACTTTAGAATTAGCTTATAGTCAGACGAGACAGGCTATATCCCGTGCTTTAGAATTGGCAGAAAAATATCATCTCAAGATCATTCTAGATGTTAATCGGCGTCCCATGTTTTGGAATAATGAGTCGAACGCCAAGTCTTTGATTGCTCAATTATGGCAATATATTGATTTTGTGAAATTGACTAAAGAGGAAGCTAAATGGTTGTTTGACAAGACTGATGCGGGAGCGATTTCTTATCTTTTGGGTTCGGTAGAAGGAGTTTTGGTTAGTGACGGGGCAGGAGAAGTTAGTTATTGCCTGAGCGATAATGAAGGCGTAGTAAAACCTTTTCCTTTACAAGTTATTGACACTATTGGGGCCGGAGATGCTTTCTTAGCAGGTTTTATTCACCAATTATGCCACTATGGAGTCAGTAGCTTAGGCGATCGCGACTTGGCAAAACAAATGGTGACTTATGCCTGTGCGGTGGGTGGATTAACTGTGACTAAGCCTGGAGCGATCGCTGCCCAGCCAACGGCTAAGGAAGTGGAGCTATTTTTAAAGAAACAGCTGAATTAGGTTTTAGGCTTTAGGCTTTAGGTTTTAGGTTTTATTTCATACTTCTGCCCTCTGCCTTCTGCCTTCTGCCTTAACCTAAAGAATTTGGGATAAAAACTTTTTGCTTCTCTCCTCTTGAGGATGATTGAAAAAGTCGTCGGGAATCGCGACTTCGATGATCATTCCTTCGTCCATAAAAACTACTCTGTCGGCAACTTCTCTGGCAAAACCTACTTCGTGAGTGACGCAAACCATTGTCATTCCTGAGTGGGCCAGATTCCGCATCGTATCTAATACTTCTCTGACCATCTCGGGATCAAGGGCTGATGTAGGCTCATCGAATAGCATGATTTTTGGTTGCATCGCCAAGGCACGCGCGATCGCGACTCGTTGTTGTTGGCCGCCAGATAATTGTCCAGGAAACTTATTTGCTTGTTCTAAGATTCCTACTTTTTCTAACAATTGCATCGCAATTTCTTCGGCTTGTAACTTCGATTTTTTTCGTACCCAAATCGGAGCCAGAGTAATATTTTGCAAAACTGTTAGATGGGGAAATAAATTAAATTGCTGAAAGACCATGCCCACTTCACGGCGAATCGTGTCAATATTTCGCAAATCGTGAGACAATTCTATGCCATCAATGGTGATACTGCCTTTCTGGTAAGGTTCTAGGGCATTAAAAGTTCTGATAAAAGTTGATTTGCCTGAACCAGAAGGCCCCATAATAACCACTACTTCTTGTTTGTTGACCTGAAGAGTTACCCCTTTTAGAGCATGAAAGCTATTGTCGTACCATTTCTCCACATTTTGGGCAATTATTATTGGTTCTGGCATTGGTATTTTAAACTACAAAAAAGAATAACAAATAAATTATTTAGTTAACAATTAATGAGACATTGCAACATAATATTGCTAAACAATTATTTAGGTAAATTTTAAGTTAATTACCTGAAGTCGTTGTATATTATCAGACTGGTGAATTAGTAAATAGTAACAATAAAATTAAGCCCTATGATAGCAGCAGTGCCATCTGACAATAGATTAACAGAAACGAGATCGGGACTCCCCAATATTTGTGGTTACGAAGCAGAGATAACTCAAATAGTCAACCATGATAAGCCCGTATTTCTGAACCAGAGTAATCTTAATCTCGATCAGATTAAATCAGGATTTGCTTGTGCGCTCCATATGCACCAACCCACCATCCCCGCAGGTGCCAATGGTGAATTAATTTCCAACCTTCAATATATGATGGAGCATCAAGGAGAAGGCGATAACCATAATGCAGGAGTTTTTGCCTGGTGTTATGAAAGAATGGCGGATTGGATTCCTGATTTGGTAGCCAATGGTTGCAATCCTCGGATTATGCTCGACTATTCTGGCAACCTTATCTGGGGACTGGCTCAGATGGGACGCAATGATATTCTCGATAAACTGAAAAATATCACTTGTAATGCTCAATATCAACCCTATGTTGAATGGTTAGGAACCATGTGGTCTCATGCGGTTGTTCCTTCGACGCCCATTCCCGACATCAAGTTACAGATTCAAGCTTGGCAACATTATTTTGCTGCGGTTTTTGGTTACGAAGCTCTCCAAAGAGTTAAGGGTTTTTCTCCTCCAGAAATGCATCTGCCTAACAACCCTGATACTCTTTATGAATATATCAAGGCGTTAAAAGAATGCGGTTATCGCTGGCTATTGGTTCAGGAGAATTCCGTCGAACGACTCGATGGTTCTGAGTTGTGGCATGATGACAAATTTCTTCCCAATCGTTTAATTGCGACTAATAGTAAAGGAGAAACTATCAGTATTACGGCTTTGATTAAAACTCAAGGTTCTGATACTAAACTAGTGGCACAGATGCAGCCCTACCATGAAGCGAAAGGTAGAGGTCAACAGCAACTTGGTAAATTATCCGTTCCTTCCTGTGTTTCCCAGATCGCTGATGGGGAAAATGGCGGCGTGATGATGAATGAGTTTGCTCGCGATTATCAACCTGTATGGTCTGAGATTAAGAATGATTCTGGGGTTGTTGGTTTTAATGGCACAGAATACATTGAATTATTGGAGGCTGCTGGAGTGAGCGAGGAGGATTACCCGACTTGTCAGGCTGTGGGACAACATAAGATTTGGCATAAGGTTGAACCTAAAACGGCAACTCCTGAAAAAGTAGCTCAGGCGATCGCGGAATTAAAAGAAACTGACCATCAATTTCATATGGATGGGGCTTCTTGGACTAATGATTTAAGTTGGGTCAAAGGATATGAAAATGTCTTAGAGCCCATGAATCAACTTAGTGCTATGTTCCACAAGAAGTATGATCTTTTGGTGGCTAAAGATCCTGATGTGACTAAAACTCCTGAGTATCAAGAAGCTTTGTTATATGTTCTGTTGGTGGAAACTAGCTGCTTCCGTTATTGGGGACAGGGTACTTGGACTGATTATGCGAGAGAGCTTTATCGCAGAGGCGAAGCTTTGGTTAAGTAATAAGTAATAAGTAATAAGTAATAAGTAATAAGTTTTTTATTATCGCTAATGACTAGCTTATTTACATTTTAGTGAATAGAAGAGATTTGTAATTTTTTACGGGTCTTTTCTATTTTTTTTATTGCTTTCGCGCAGCAGCGCCGCTAGTTCTCACGACTTGGTAATTTTACGGGCTAGTCAGGACTGGTGTTAGGTTTTAGGTAGTAGGTTTTAGGTAAAAAAAAGTCATATTTTGATTTAGATCGAAGAATATTTTTAGATCTCAAGAATTTTTATGTCTATCATTGCTGGATTCATCGTTTTTCGGGATTTTCCTAACACCTAACACCCAACACCTAAAACCTTTTACTCGTAATTAACTTAATTTTGCCAAGTCGTGTGGTTCTTGTTCTGCAATCATGAGTGATCGCAAATTGTGAAAATTAGAGAGCTGTATCAAAATCACACTGATCTGGGCAATCTAGGTTAACCTGGCCCACACCTGTTCGCCTTTGCGGTTTCATTAAGACACAACCAAGATGATTAAACTGACTCGCTCTCTAGATTCTGCCCTTTGTTTAGGATTACTAGCTCTGGCCTTGCCGATCACAACCCCAGCCTTGGCTCATGCATCTGGTCCTGTAGCCTCTGTAGCGCAATCATCAACCAAAAACAGTTCCAAGCTAGTTGATCAAGGTCTCATTGCCTATGAAGCGGGTAGATATGTTGAAGCAGTTACCGCTTGGCAAAAAGCAGAACAAGGATTTCACAAAAATGGCGATCGCCTAAACCGGGTATCAACCCTCAATTATCTTGCTTTGGCTTATCAGGAGTTGGGGCAATGGCAGCAGGCCAAACAAGAGACTAATCAAAGTTTGTCGCTCTTACAAGAACAGTCAGAACTCAGTCATGACTATTGGGCAGTTCTCGCTCAGGCATTGAATGCCCAAGGAAGTTTGCAACTAGCTACAGGTTCGGCCGAGATAGCCTTGGAAACTTGGCAACAAGCTGCTGCTAATTACGAACAAGCTCAGGATGACATGGGGGTGATTGGGAGTCAGATCAATCAAGCTCAAGCATTACAAAGTTTAGGATTGTATCGGCGATCGCAAAAGCTCCTAGAAGAAGTAGCACAAAAGCTAGAACAACAAAACGATCCACAACTCAAAGCTTTGGGCTTCCGTAGTTTGGGAACCACTTTGCAAACTATCGGAAATTTGGGGCAATCTCAGGAAATGCTCCAAAAAAGTTTGGCTTTAACCCAAGAGCTAAATTTGGCAGAAGAAACCAGTGCTACTTTATTAAGCCTGGGCAATACCGCAAGACTCCTAGAAAATCATCAAGAGGCGATCACTTTTTTTCAACAAGCAACTGCAAAGACAGCCCATCCTCTAACAAAACTGGAATCGCAAATAAACTTGATGGGTCTACTCGTCATCACCGAGCAATGGCAAGCAACAGAAGCCCTATTGCCACAAATTCAAACTGACTTGGCACAATTAGGCGTTGCCAACCTGGCCTTAGGAAAAGATAGTCGAGAGATTTCGCTCAACGAAAATATTCAACCCACAATTCAACGTCGTGATTCCTCTAGCTCAATAGAACGCTATGCTCTCACTAATATCTCTACCAGCCGGCCTCTGATCTATGCCCAGGTTAATTTAGCCAAAAACCTCATCAACTTACAAGCAAGTAACTCTTCTAACTACGAATTCGCCGACCCAATTCAAAATTTACTCCAGCAAACATTACAACAAAGCCAAGAGCTAGGAGATCAAAGAGCCCAATCCTATGTCTTAGGTACTCTTGGGCATTACTACGAACAACAGCAACAATGGCAAACTGCTCAGAAATACACCGAACAAGCTCTGAACTTGGGAGAAATCCTTAATGCCACCGATATTGCCTATCAATGGCAATGGCAGCTCGGGAGATTGCTCCAAGCACAAGGTGATAATCAAGGCGCGATCGCACCCTACACGGAAGCCGTTAAGCATCTACAATCTTTGCGAGGTTCTCTGGTAGCGGCCAATACCGATGCCCAATATTCTTTCCGCGAAAGTGTCGAACCGGTTTATCGTGAATTAGTTGGTTTGTTACTAGATGCTGACCCCAACCAAGCACAACTAGAGCAAGCCAGAGAAGTTATCGAATCGTTGCAATTAGCAGAATTAGAAAACTTTTTCCAAGAAGCCTGCCTAGATGCCACACCCAAGCAAATAGACGAAATCGATGCTTCGGCTGCGGTCATGTATCCAATGATTCTTCGCGATCGCCTAGCCGTGATTTTATCTTTACCCGACGGCAACTTAAGCTATTACTCAACAGAGCTCCCGGAAGCCACAATCGAAGATGCGATCGCCAACCTTTATCAATCTCTAAATCCGATTTTTTCTAATCAACAACGCTTAAAACTATCAGAGCAACTATACGATTGGTTAATTAGACCTGCCGAAGCAGAATTAGCCCAACAGGAAATTCAAACCCTCGCTTTTGTCCTCGATGGTAGTTTAAGAAATATTCCCATGGCGGCACTTTATGATGGCCAGCAATATGCGATCGAAAAATATAATATTGCCCTCACTCCAGGATTACAACTATTACCCTCTCAAAACCTAGAAGCCGAAAAGCTTCAGGCGGTGGTTGCTGGGGTAAGCGAATCCAATCAAGGATTTTCGGCCTTGCCTGGGGTCAAAGAAGAAGTGACCAATATTTCTGAACAATTGTCCTCTGAGTTACTTCTCGATCAAGATTTCACCGATGCTAATCTGCAACAACAATTGCAACAAACCGATGCACCTATTGTGCATTTAGCCACTCATGGTCAATTTAGCTCAGATCCTGAAGATACTTTTATTGTCACCTGGAATGATCGCATTCAAGTTAATGACTTTGCTAATCTGTTGCGCAATCGCGAAGCGGGAAAAATCAATCCTATTGAACTAATGGTTCTGAGTGCTTGCCAGACTGCTACGGGAGACAGTCGAGCTGCTTTGGGAATGGCCGGAATTGCGGTACGCTCTGGGGCTAGAAGCACGTTGGCTACTTTATGGTCGGTCAAAGATCAATCTACTACTTTTTTGATGGATGAATTTTATCGAGATTTAATCCAATCCGAATCTAGTGTCAATAAAGCTGGCTCTTTGCGTCAAGCTCAGTTGGCTTTAATTAATTCCGAGGATTTTAGTCATCCTTTTTATTGGTCTCCTTTTGTTTTGGTCGGCAATTGGCAATAATGTATACCCTCTGCCTTCTGCCCTCTGCCCTCTGCCCTCTGCCCTCATTCCAATTCAATTGCGAAATAGTTTCAATAGATTTGCCCTTTGAGGCTTATAATCTAAACGCAACAAACTCAGCTAACCTAAATATTTGAGAGTATCAATATGTCTTGGCAACGTTCTGATAATCGTCAACCCGATAGTCTGCGGGAGCATAGTTTCCAACTTGACTTTACCTCGACGCCTCTAGCATCAGTTTTATCAACCAGTGGCAAAACCAAAGTATTATGCACTGCGAGTATCGAGCCTGGAGTTCCTCGTTTTTTACTCGATAGTGATCAGGGATGGTTAACAGCAGAATATCGTATGTTGCCCAGTGCCACCGTACCCCGCCATCGCAGGGAATATATGAAGTTATCAGGACGTACCCAAGAGATTCAACGATTAATTGGGCGTAGTCTCAGAGCGGCGATCGATTTAAAATTACTGGGGCAAAGAACTATCACGATTGATGCTGATGTTTTACAAGCTGATGCCGGAACTCGTACCGCAGCCATTACTGGTGGTTATCTGACCTTGGCCTATGCAGTGAAAAAATTGTTAGAACAAAATGAGTTGGAGCAATCTCCCCTGCTGGAGCCTGTAGCTGCTATATCAGTGGGGTTAATAGAAGGTTCTCCGATTCTGGATCTCGATTATCCAGAAGATGTGGCGGCGGATGTAGATTTTAATGTGGTCATGAATGGCAAATTGGATCTGATTGAGGTTCAGGGGACAGCCGAAGCCGGGAGTTTTTCCCGTAAACAAATGAACCAAATGTTGGATTTTGCAGAAAAGGGGATTAAAGAATTGATTGCTGCCCAAAAAGCAGTTCTCAACTAATGGGTAATAAGTAATAAGTAATGGGTAATGGGTAATAAGTATTTATTTACACGAGTTGGCAATTTTATGGTCTAGTCAGGACTGGTGTTAGGTTTTAAGTAGTAGGTTTTAGGTAAAAAAAGTCATATTTTGATTTAGATCGGAGAATATTTTAGATATAAAGAATTTTTATCTCTATCATTGCTAGATTCATCGTTTTTCGGGGCTTCCCTAACACCTAACACCTAACACCCAACACCTAAAACCTTTTACTCGCAATTAACTTAATTTTGCCAAGTCGTGTTATTTACTTACTTCCCAGCCTCGGGTCTAAGTTTAAGGGCTCTTCCAAGGTAATCAAGACAGCTTCGCTGTTATCGATATCGTCTTCCCTTCCCTGGGAGAAAGGATAGTTATTGTCGTTAGCAACTAGAATAGTATTTTTATCGATGACAAGGAGGTTTTCGATAGTCACAAAAGGCATGCTATAGGTCTGATTGCCATCACTATTGAGATCATCGGGATCTTGAATATTGAGCAGATCTACTAGTTCAATTTTCTCAACAAAACCATCATGGTCGATATTATCGAGGTTAATTTGGAAAATTTTCTTGAATTCAGCCGACTTTCCCTGTTCCCCATCTCTTTCGATGACCAAGAACTCATTATCGTTGATGGGGGTGAAATCACCAATCAGATGACCATCAACTGTCGGGTAAAACCCTACTAAGCCTTGGAAGGAACCAGTTGCCACCTCAAATTTATAAATGCGTAAAGCATTTTTGGGATCGCCGTCTACTACTCCTTCCAATAGAGGATACAATATTTGGCGATCAGGGCTAAAGGCCATCCCCTCAAACCCGCGAGAGCGAGACAGGTTAGCAAGACTATTTCCTAAATTGGGGTTATCAGGAGACCGAACAAACTCACCAATGGTAATATTTGGCGTGGCGATCGGCGCATTGAGTAATGTCCCTGTGGCATCGAAATGCAGGATATAGGGTCCAAATTCTTCGCCTATCCAGATATCACCATGACTATCGACGGCAAAAGACTCAATGTCAAAGTCCCCTCCAGTCAGCTTACGGTCTTCTGAATTTTCATTGACAATGTCAAAAGGTATTAAATGATTGGGGTCGGATAATTGTATGAAATCTTGAATTGCGATACTTCCGTCCCCATTTTCTACTCCTACAAAATTGGGAACGGTTTGATAAAGGCGCAGTAAATAGTCTTTACTATTGTCTTGGGAGCCAAAACCATTATCCGATAGAAACCAGAATGTACCATTATAGCTGGGCGCAAACTGTACGCTACTAAATCCCTGGACAGGCTGACCAGCAAAAGGGCCCTTTCTACCGTTGGCATTTATGGGCGTGCCGTCCCCACTGTCTCCTCCAGATGCTGGCCCCTCGGCAAAGGTATCAGCAGGAAGAACCGCAAATCCCCTAAGTTCGTTTTTTGCCCTTGCTGGGTTTTTGTCTTGATTGTTCAAGAATTGACTAGAAAGCACATATATTGAGGTGAGGACGACGAACGCTAACCAATAGCAACGTGAGTTCGATGAGTACAAAATTTACTAGTTCTGAATAGGGACTTAGGGATTTGGGGATTTAGGGAAAAGCCTATTACTTCGTTGTTCAACTTGGGAAATGTAATCAAAAGGAAAATTCGTCGAACTGACGTAGTAGCAGTAACGATTAAAGAGCAACTTCATTCTAAGATATACGGATTTAATCCCATATTAACTAAAGAACGGGAAGCAGTTTCTGCTTTGCTCCGTTGACTGAAAGCTCCGACTTGTAACATCGTTTTTCCTTGATAGACTGTGCGAAAAGCATCTGGGTAGAGCGATCGCACTTGTGATTGCTGACTGCTATTAGCGGTTTCGACTAAAACCCGATATTTTATCGTTGCCACAGGGCTGACAAAAGAGATCACATTCGCCGTCGCATTATTCTCGATAACATCGCTAGTTGGTGCCGAAAAGACCAATTCCTTGGTGCCATTATCTAGTGGGCGAGGAGTAACATTTGCGATCGCATTACCGTTATCATTCCTTGCTAAGTTATTCTCATTAGCTAAACTGTTCGGATTAGTGATTGATGGTGGCAAGGGTAAGGTTTCACTGCTAGTAATGGCAGAAGACGATGCAGTTCTCCGTTGCGGAAGATCATTATTAGTGGGCCTTGCTGGTAAAGGAGTTAAGGGCTGGTCCCGCAAGCTGCTATTCTCAGGTTCCGGTTCTCGGGTCACAGTTGAGTTTATGGCAACTAGAGAATTGGTGTTACCCTCAAAATCTATGGTTCCTGAGGTTGCCCCGTACACTTCTGTGCCAACGGCAACTATGGAATTTTTAGTAATATTTTGAATATCAAATTTACCACTACCCCGAAAAACATTCCCCCCTGACTGCTCATTGGTTCCTAGATCAACGCGGGAATTGGCGATCGCAACCAAGCCATATTCCTGAGAGCCCAAAATTTTGTTATCACGCAAAACACCTTGGGAATTCCCTTCAAAAATCACGCCGATACGGTTGCCTTTAAAACTATTACCTTGCAGAGTGACCGCCGCATTTTTGACAATCCCCACACCAAATCCAGTTCTTTCAAAAAGATTATTCTTTACTTGAGGATGGGAAGAACCATAAACTAATAAGCCATTGCCCAAATTATTAAAGAAATAGTTATCTTCAATTGTTGGCTGGCTCTTGCCATTTACCGAAATCCCAGTATTGCCATTCCCAATTAGACTACTAGAGGTAATAGTCGGGTTAGCCGATTCGATCCAAATGCCATGTCCTCTTCTATTTGGATTAGTCACAGTAATCCCTGTGATAGTTCCTGCGTCCCTAATTAATGCGATCGCAACATTTTGTCCGGCACCAGTCGGGCTGATAAAATCGCCACCACCTTTAACTAGAATATTGCTGCCTTGTGATTCTACTGTTCCTTGAAGAGTAATATTTTTTCTCATAATTAAGGGAAAAGTTTCTCCAGTCTCCTCACTATAAGTCCCAGAAACTAGGGAAATAACTGTATTAGTTGGTGCGATTCTTAATGCTTGGGTAATAGTCTTTAACGGTGAATTTCGATTGCCAACTGCATCATCATTTCCCTGGTGAGGATTGACATAAATAATATTTTTAGCGACATCAGCAACTTCTTGTTTAAGATAATTTGAGTTACCAGTTTCTTGGGCCAAGGCAACATTGGGACAACTAAATAAACTCCAAGATAACGGCATAATTGTCCCGAATATAAGAGCTAGTTTTTGCGTATTAAAACTACTGATATCTTTTGACTGAATACTTAACCTAAGCATAATTCTCTAAAAACAAAGATGTGTGAGGGAAATGATTTTTAAGACGAGTCAAACTAGTTGAAAGTTGCGTAGCAATGGTTACGAAATAACGTATAATTGCGAGAGTTTAGATTTTATTACTATTAGATCAATTTAAGTGAAATTATTTATCTACCATACCCCTGAAGCTACTCCTAGCAATAGTCTTCCCGATTGTGCTGTTGTAATCGATGTTTTACGAGCGACTACGACGATCGCTACCGCTCTAAACGCTGGAGCCGAGGCAGTACAAGCTTTTAGTGATATTGATTTACTCATGGCCAAATCTGACCAATGGCCACCGGAAAAACGGCTGCGAGCAGGAGAAAGAGGGGGCAAAAAGGTAGAAGGTTTTGATCTGGGTAATTCTCCTCTCAATTGCACTACCGATGTCGTGAACCAAAAAAGATTATTTTTGACGACAACTAACGGTACTCGTGCATTACAAAGAGTTCAACAAGCTGATACAGTTATCACTGCTGCTCAGATAAATCGTCAAGCTGTGGTTAATTATTTGTTAGAAAAACAACCAGAGATAATTTGGTTGGTGGGCTCTGGTTGGCAAGGAACTTATTCTGTAGAAGATACTGCTTGTGCTGGTGCGATTGTTGATTCGCTTTTACAACAAGCTAGTGTTTCGCTATTGGAAATTGCGGGAAATGATGAAGTGATTGGTGCGCTTTCTCTGTATCACCAATGGCAAGATAATCTATTGTCAGTCTTCCGCCAATGTAGTCATGGACAAAGACTTTTAAACTTAGATTGCGACGCAGACATCGAGTACTGTTCCAGAACCGACATTATGGATATTGTCCCAATTCAAAAAGAACCAGGAGTCTTAGTTAAGGGATGAGGGATGAGGGATGAAGGATGAGGGATGAGGAACGTTTAACTCTTCTTCTGCCCTCTGCCCTCTGCCCTCTGCCTTCTCTCTTGGTGCGCGTTCCCTAGCGCCTGACGGCGGCGCGGGGTCGCACCGCTGCCCTCTGCCTTCATTTATCCTACTGCTTCAACTAATGCAGGTTGAGTGGTTGCCGAGACGATTACCTTGTCGTTTTCTGCTACATCAACCAAAGCGCGATCGCTATCGTTGACTTGGCCAGAAAGAATCGCTTCAGCTAGAGAATCTTCCAACAATCTCATAATGGCACGACGTAAAGGTCTAGCTCCATAGGCGGGATCGAAACCTTCGGTAATTACTTTTTCTCTGAAGGCATCACTTATTTCTAAAGTAATTTCTCTTTGTGCTTGGAGACGTTGGCTAATCTCTGTCAGTAAAATATCCGCAATTTGGCTTACTTCTGGTTTGGTAAGTTGACGGAACACGATCACTTCATCAAGACGGTTGAGAAATTCGGGACGGAAATAGTTTTTCAACTCATCATTAACGCGACTGCGTATCTTTTGATATGCTGCCTCAGCTTGATCGTCTATCAAGTCGAAACCAAGCCCTGTGCCCCCTTTCTCGATCGCCTTGGCTCCAATATTAGAAGTCATGATAATAATGGTATTTTTGAAATTAACCACTCTCCCTTGGGCATCAGTCAGACGACCATCATCCAATAACTGCAAAAAGATATTGAACACATCAGGATGAGCTTTTTCAATTTCATCAAACAGAATTACGGAATAAGGTTTGCGACGAATGGCCTCGGTTAATTGACCTCCTTCGTCATAGCCGACAAATCCTGGGGGAGATCCAATTAGCTTCGATACGGTATGGGATTCCATAAATTCCGACATATCGACCCGTACCATCGCATCTTCCGAGCCAAACATGGTGATTGCCAAGGATTTTGCTAGTTCGGTTTTGCCGACTCCTGTGGGGCCAGAAAAGATAAAGCTTGCGATCGGACGATTGGGATCACCAATTCCGGAACGAGAACGACGCAACGCCCGTGAAACTGCTTTGACTGCCTCGTCTTGGCCAATTACTTTTCGATGTAAATCAGCTTCGAGATTAATTAGTTTTTCTCCCTCAGTATCATCGGTTTTGGTAACAGGAACTCCTGTCCAAGAACCGACAATCTCGGCAATCTCTTCTTGATCAACTATCGGAGTTAAGGCTTCTGGATTAATTGGCTCAATTTCGGGTTCTGCTAATTTTTTCTTGAGGGAATATCTCAAATGAACTTTAGAACCGGCCTCGTCGATTAAATCAATTGCTTTATCGGGTAAAAAGCGATCGCTGATGTAACGATCCGATAGAGTGACCGCAGCTTTAATTGCTTGGTCAGTATATTTAACTTGGTGGTAATTTTCATAGGTGCTTTGTAAGCCTTGAATAATCGCGATCGCATCTTCTACGGAAGGTTCTCCCACCATCACTTTTTGGAAACGACGTTCGAGAGCGGCATCTTTTTCAATATGCTGACGATATTCATTCAAAGTTGTACTGCCAAGACATTGTAGCTCGCCTCTAGCTAGAGCAGGCTTGAGCAAATTTGCCGCATCCATCGCTCCGCCCATGGCCCCCGCACCCATAAGAGTGTGAAGCTCGTCGATTACCAGAATAATATTCCCTGCGGCTTTCACTTCTTCGACAATAGCTTTGAGTCTTTCTTCAAAATCACCCCGAAATTTGGTTCCTGCGAGCAAAGAACCCATGTCAAGACTAATAACTTCTTTATCCCGAATTAGATCAGGAACTTCGCCTTTAACGATGCGTTGTGCTAAACCTTCTGCGATCGCGGTTTTGCCAACTCCTGGCTCCCCAACTAAGACAGGGTTATTTTTGGTACGACGACCGAGAATCTGCACCGTTCTCTCAATTTCTGGATATCTGCCAATGATTGGGTCAATTTTGCCTTCCCTTGCTAGTTCAGTTAGGTTGATGCTAAATTCAGCCAATTTTGTTTTTGAACCAGACTTATCTCCTAAGCCAAAAGGATTAAACTGCTTGTTACTCGATGCGGCAACTGCTTCTTTCTCTCCTAGGCTTTTAAGAATCTCAGTTCGTAAGGTCTTGAGATTTATGCCTTGATCTCTCAGCAGTCTGGAGGCCAGAGTATCGGTTAAGCTTGTGATCGCCAGTAAAATATGCTCTGGCCCAATGTAATTAATACTAAGATTTCGTGCCTCAGTAAAAGCTTGCTCAAAAATACTTTTAACTTTGGGGGTAAAAGGAATATTCTGTGGACTGAAGCCGCCCCCTTTTCCGACTGTTTCCGCGATTACTTGTCTAATTTTTTGAATAGTAAGGCCCTGGTTCGCTAGAATTTTTGCGGCAACAGAAGACCCTTCTCCGATAAGCCCTAATAATAAATGTTCACTTCCTACTAAATTGTACCCAGCGTTCCTGGCTTCTTCTTGAGCCAAAACGACAGTTTTAATAGCTTTTTCATTAAAATGTTCAAACATAGGTCAGAGTTTTTATTAATATTTCTTTACCTTCTGACATTAATGTATCTTCTTTATCTATCTTTATGCAGTGACAATAACCGTAACGTTTGGTGACAATTGCCTGCCTAAGGGCCAGAAAACACTGCTGCTTCTACATCCTGGCGACTCAAAGAATATTTAAAAGATCTCATTAAATCTTCTCCTGAGGTTGCCGCGAGATAGTTTACGGTTAATTCCTCAATTTCTAAGCAAATTTCTGCCTTCCAAGTTGGCTTTTCTATATACCAACAGTGAAGATCTTTTTCATTTTGCTGACAGCCCAGATTAACAAGCCATTTTTCTATTTTCGGTAAGGGATGATTATATAAAGGTGTATCCCCAGTTGGTAGTTCCATAAGTCAGATTCGAATGTTTCCCTTGTTTATCTAAAATTATCACGTAGACATTGCCCATTACCCATTACCCATTACTTATTACTTATTACTTAATTTACCCTTGATTGGGCACATGTTGAATTTGGGCATAACCACTAAACAAAAGGCTTTTACCCCTAGTTTCTAGTCGATTGAGACGTAATTTTACGCCATCGAGATCAAAACGATCCAAATCTACCATTTCATTAAGAATCTGACCCAAGGCCCCAGTCAACTGCTGAGACAATTTACGCTCTGATGCAGGAATATCTTCTGGGGCAAACTGAATCTCTTCAAATTTGATTTTGCGTCTTTTGGCTACTGCAATAGAACAAGAAAGACTTACAGGAACACTGCGATCGCCCCAATTTGCTGTTGCTGATAGTTTAATCCGATTGTTTTGCAATAATGTCAACCGAATATCGGCAAAGGAAACAGGCTTTCCCTGGGATATTTTGACTAATTCTGGCAAGGATAGGTTCTCTAAACGTTTTCTAACGAGTTCAGCGCCAAAAGAACGATTCAGATCAGCTTCTGTTAATTTTACTTTTGCGATCGCCTGAGTCGGTTGTTTGAGGGCAATTTTTCCTTTGAGCACTGAGCTAAAATCAAGAGACACTGGATCAGTCTCAAAAGACATCTCTTCCGTCCGAAAATCTTTACGAATTACTAGCCCCCGACCACTCATCCCGAAGCTATCAATAGTACCTTGCAAGAGCTTACTGGAAGGATTACAGCTCACCTCCACTTCTACCGACTCACTATGGGTAAATAGATGGCGAATGGTACTACTAGCAACTTTGTTGAGGAGATTTATTCCCCAATCTTTGCCTTGACTCTGATTGAAACCAACGAAACCACCAAACATAAAGCTATGTCCCAAGCGACAGTCCACCTCAATTTGTAACAAAATATTAAGATTATTGCAATCAACACAAGAGGTGTTACGAGTCAACCCAAGACTTTTATCGACGCATTTACAAAATATTTCGGATCATCTGATTTGCCTGAGAGCCGTAACCACCACCAAAAAGATTGAAGTGATTGAGAATGTGATAAAGATTGTAGAGCTTTTTCCGTTGTTTGTAACCTGGGTCTAATTGCCATTGTTGATTGTAGCCTTGGTAGAAAGCACCAGGAAATCCGCCAAATAATTCTGTCATGGCAATATCAGTTTCGCGATCGCCATAGTAAGTTGCGGGGTCATAAATCACAGGTTCGCCTGCTGTGGTAATGTCCGCATTGCCTGACCAGAGGTCACCATGAAGAATCGAGGCTTCAGGTTTGCGATCGGCTAATCTAGCTCTGACTGCGGCAATGACTTTATTGGTATCGGGAAAACTGCCACCTTTACGTTTGGCGAGTCTTAGCTGATAACCAATGCGCTGCTCGGCGAAAAAATCCGCCCAATTATCCATCCAGCTATTTATCTGAGGAGTGGAACCGATTGTATTATTGGTATCCCAACCAAATTTATTTTCATTGCGATGTTGATGCATCTGAGCAAGTTGCTTACCCATTTCGCTCCAACCCTGGTTATTTCTACCTCCAAAGTCCAGCCATTCTAAAACTAAGTAGCAAGCATTATCGGCAACACCCCAGCAGATCGGTTTGGGGATGGTAATAGTTTCGGTCGCGGCCATTTGTTGAAGTCCTAGGGCTTCGGCGCTAAACATTTCTATTTGGTTGGCTTGGTTGATCTTTACGAAATAGCTTTGATTATTGCCACTGATTTTATAACCTTGATTAATACAACCTCCACCAACGGAGCGAGTATCGGTGATGCTAAAGGAAGTTTTGGTTGCTTGGGTAATTTCTTTTGCAATAGTTTGCCACATGGACTTTGAGCGATAGATTCAGAAGTTGATACATATTAGAACATATCGCATCATAGATATACACGACTTGGCAATTTTATGGTCTAGTCAGGACTGGTGTTAGGTTTTAGGTAGTAGGTTTTAGGTAAAAAAAGTCGCATTGAAATAAGAGTCAATAGCGAAGAAAAAAAATTATTAGAACAAGCTGCGTCGATCAAGGGTTTAGGTTTAAGTGCTTATATGTTATCTCTAACCTTGACTAGTGCTAGAGAAGATATTGCAGCATATCAGAAACTAACTTTATCAAACAAAGAGTGGGATATATTTGTATCTGCTCTAGAAAATCCTGATGAGCCAAATACTTCATTAACCAAAGCTGCAATTAGAAGAATTACTTATTGATGCATTACACAAAGCAATACGTTTAGCAGGTGAGGTTAGAATCTATGCTGTTAGGGTTGATGTAATTAATAATCGCGCCAAAAGTTTCTATCTTAAATATGGTTTTATTTCTCTAGAAGATAATGAGTTTGCTTTGTTTTTACCAATGAAAACAATTATAAAAATCTTTGTCTAATAACTTTGCGATCGCTTTCAGTCTGTGTCAAGAAATTGAATTCTTTCGTGCGATAGATTTTATTAAATTTCAAGGAAACACTTTTCTAATCCTATGTCCTTTAGCTTATTCTCGATCGGGATAATAGTCTCGCAAAATCTCATCAAGATATAATCCCTTATTAAGTAGCTTTAATGATTTGCGCGGTAATTCGTTTAGCTTTCTTTATCTATTTAAAAAGTTTATGGCGATCGCGAGAAAATAAACGTTCTCTCATCGTGCCTCGCCATTGACGACTTATGCCGTTACTAGCACTAGCACTAGATAACCATTCTTCTGTCACTCTACCTTCGAAGTCTAAATCAGACACAATATTTGTCTGTAAAGTACGATCCAAATGTTCTAATACCCAAAGTACTGGCTTTTCAATTGACCATTGCTCAAGAATGGCAACAAATTCTTGAGTTTGTAGTTGCTCTTTATATGTTCTCCAGATACGCACAACATCACTAAATTTACTGAGACTAACATCTTTACCTTTCATCTCTAAAGTAATTTCAATCCATGCCTCTTTAAACAAATGAAGAATAGTGAAAATAAATTGAAATTGAGGAGAGAAAATCGGCAACTGAACATCATCTCTCCCCAGAAGCGATTGATAAATAATATTTTCCAAGGCAAGTTCTACAGAAATTTGAAAAGGGCATGAAGTCCAGGTCAAACTATTAGCTATATCGACTTCGATAAAAGGAATAATAATATTATCTGTTAATAAAACATGGGATGGGAGATGATCAGGACTTAACCTATACTTGATCATTAATTCTCGACTATGAGGCTTAATCTTTCCTGTTGTATAGTCAAAAGTACCCATAGAATATCCCAAATCGGATAAAGTTTTACCGACAATTTCACGATCTTGAGGTGATATCATAAAATCCATATCACTCATAGTTCGGATACCCTGACTCGGGTAAACTGTTGACTCTAAGGCAATACCTTTAGTGGCGACAAAACGCACATTTTTACGCTCAAATGTGGTAATTATCCTTGCTGCTTCCTGACGATAGAGGGCTATTTTATGTTTATTAATAGACAGTATTTTAGGGAGTTCAACTTGAGACAATATGTTCTGAGGAATTATCTTAACAAACTTTTCTGATAAACAATAATATACCAAGATACTGAGTATTTTATGCCTTTTTGCTTGAGCTAACAATTGTTGCCAATTTAAATTTGAAGAATTAATTAAATCAGCAAACATTTCCTGTTCAGCAGCCTCATATAATCCCAAAGTAACTAACTCTAAGATGGCCCATTCTTTCCCTAAAGCTAGATCAGGTAATTTGATTGATTCTACTTTATACATGATATAAATTGTCTAACTTTTATCTAAACTAGACTAAAAATCTTCAATTGACATTACTTGATATTTGTTAATACTATTACCAACGCCTCCGATTACTACTCTTCCTTTACATTCAACCCAGGCATGGGCGATAAATGTTTGTTGTTGATCTTTGGCTACCCCAATACAGATTGTTGCAGAATAACCTTGTTGTTCAAGGAGGGTCTTGGCAGCTAAAGCTCTGGCTAAGCATTTTACTTGTGGCATATAGGAGCTAGCTGTTGTAACTGACCAAATTATTTTATAGATAGAAATGCTCTCCCTGTTTGGTTTCTGAGATGATTGGGAAATCTTGTTAAGACACTTGCGCAAGGTTTTTAGATGTAAGAATTTTAATCCTAGGCGAATTAAGCCCAGTAAAATTGTTGCTTTGATAACTAATATCCGGTCTTGCCAACAAAAATTAAGAAATTGAGATAATGACTGTTGCATATTTGAGTAAGAGATCACAGGAAAAATAACAATATGAAACTATTTTGTCGTTTATGTCAACATTGTGCGACCAAGCATAACTTTGAGTAAAAGCTCTAAAATCAACATTTTATTGTGATTGTATTCCGGCTATATATTCAGGCAAAAGCTCTATAAACGAGTAAATTAGGCATGATGACATTCTGATAAATAATCACTTATAGTTTGAGGAGAATATTTTTCAACTATAGCGATCATTCTTTATTAAGAGAATAAAGTCCCATGAATCAAATAGAGAATATTAAGGAAAAAATTAACCAAATTATTCTAGAAAATATGCCTGGTATTTCAGTTAAAGAACTAACAGATAATGTCGAATTATTTAGTCTGGGGCTGAATTCTCTCAATGCCGTATCTTTAGTTTTAGGATTGGAAGAAATCTTTGGCTTTGAATTTGATATGAATGAAATCAGCTATGAGAGTTTTAGAACAATTGCTGATATTGTAGGATTAGTAAGAAATAAATTGGACGTTACTTTTTGAGAGATATTTGTTACAAAAATAATTAATTAAGCGGTGAAAGAGCTAAAACTCCATCCAGGAAATTATCCTGACGATTGGCAACCGGTCTTGCTCCATCAGTTTTTACTCCAATATGCTCAGATTTCTCCAGACGCTATTGCTATTATCTCTGCCAAAGGTCAATGGAGTTATCAAGACTTATCTCATTACTCCTATCTTTATGCAGATATTTTAGATAATTGTGGTTTAGCTCATGGAGACAGAGTAGTTTTAGAATTAGAGCCATCGCCCCAGGCTGTAGCCCTTTTTGCCGCCTGTTCTCTATTAGGACTCGTTTTTGTTCCTGTTAGTCCAGAAAATCCACCTGAACGAGGGGAAAAGATTCTAGAAATTACAGAAGCTAAATTACATATCAGAGCAATATCTCAAGAAAAAAATATTGATAAGTTGCACCAAAGACTTCAAGGATTTTTAGAAGGGAATGTTTTAAATATTAAAGGTAGATTACCCAAAGAAGTTCGTTCTCGTAAAAGTTCCGTTATTGAATCAGATTTGGCTTATATTATTTTCACTTCGGGGACAACAGGTATTCCTAAAGGGATTATGATGACTCATCGTGCCGCACTGGTATTTTTTAGAGCTTTAGTAAACTATTGCAAATTAAATTCATCTGCTAGATTAGGAACGATCGCACCGTTACAATTTGATTTTTCTCTATTAGATATTAGTTTGACTTTAGGAAGTGGTGCGACTTTAGTAAAAATTCCGCGTCAGCTTTCCTTAATGCCTCAAAAATTTTTACGTTATTTAGATCGATATCAAGTCACTCAGCTAAACTGTGTTCCTTCAATTTGGAAAGTATTACTAAGTTATGCAGCTAAAGATATAGCTAAACTACAACATTTACACTCAACTTTATTTGCGGGGGAACCATTTGCGATCGCAGATATCCTAACATTGCAATCACTATTACCTCAATTAAGAATGATCAACTGTTTTGGGCAATCAGAATCGATTGCTTGTTCTTTTTCTGAAGTTCCCAATCCCCTATCTCCCGACACGAAAAATCTTTCTATTGGCTTTGCCCATCCTGGTGCAGAAATGCTTCTGTTAGACGAACAAAAGCAAGAAATTAAACAACCAGATCAAGTAGGAGAGATTTATCTGCGGGGAGCCAATCTTTTTTCTGGATATTGGCGCAACCCAGAAGCCACCAAGAAAGCACTAATCCCGAATCCTCTAAATTCCCTTTCAGGAGAAAAAGTCTTTCGCACAGGAGATCTTGCCTATAAAGGGTCGCAAGGAGAACTTTACCTAGTTGGCCGTCGTGATCTACAAGTAAAAATTATGGGAAATCGAGTGGAATTAGCGGAAATAGAAGGTAAATTACGGGCATATCCAGATATTAATCAAGTGTGTGCGATCGCAATCAATCGTCAAGGAAATATCAGGCTAGCGGCTTTTTTGTCAGTCGAGAAAAACAAAACCGTTCCTTCAGCTCAGGAAGTGCGATTTTTCTGCAAAGATCTACCCCATTACATGATTCCTAGTGAAATCTATTTTGTAGATAACTTACCTCAGACTATTAACGGTAAAATTGATCGCAAAGCCTTAGCTGATAGTTCTGAATAAGGATTTGGGGATTTGGGGATTTAGGGATTTAGGGATTTAGGGAAAATCCTATTACTTTCGTTGTTCAACTTGGGAAATTTAATCAAAAAGAAAATTCGTCGAACTGACGCTGAAAAGGTTTGTCTGTCATAAAAAATTCTCGGTATCTCTAGTCCGGTAAGGATTCATTGTCTTCATTACTTTGAGAATCGCTATGTTATGAAAAAAGAATGTTTTCATTTTTTAGTTTTAGCTAAAGGCATTTTTCCGGCCAGCCAGAAGACAACGACCCACAAACAAATCATCCGCAAAGCATCAGAAATAACGGTTGCCCAAGCAGCTCCTTTCCAAGAATAAAGAGGAATTAACCAAATATTTAAACCAACATTTAAAACCGCAGCACCTGTTTGGATAATACTACGAGACCTCTGATATCCGGCACCGGTAAGAGTATCAGCAGCTAGCAGTTGAAAAGCAAAAATTGGCGGTAAGGGAGAAAGCCACAAGAGAGCTCCGATCGCATTTTGATATTCCGCACCCAATATATAGGGAATTGCTGGAGCAAAAACATGGTAACCAATAAAACAAACAATGCTATAGCCTAATAAATAAGGCAGTAACTTGCGGGCAAACTTCAAAGTACCTCGGATTCCCGATTCCCCTCCATATTTAAAAAATCTGGTATAGGATGCACCAAATAAAGAATTAATCGGAACATTCCCCACATCAATAAAGCGATAGGCTGAACCATAAATCCCCGTTGCTTGCAAACCAGCCATACTTGCCAACATTGTTTTGTCTAAGTTGGCATTAATATTATGGGCAGATGTGCCAATAGAAAAGAAAAAACCTTGTTTTACCGTTGCAACGATTGAAGAAAGCTTTGGCTTGGGATTGCCTACAAGACGATTAACAATTGCGATCGACAAAATACTGATTACGACATAACTCCCAGCATATAAAATCGCCCAGGTTTCAATCGAAGGATTCTCAAAAAATGCGGCTAAACATAAAGCAGCGAGTAATTTTCCAGAAGTGCTAAAAACGATTAATTGTGAGGTTTTTTTAGCCAAATAAACTGACATCAAAGCTTTAGAGCTAAAGTCCACCACAGCAACACAAATCAAATCAGATATGATAATTAGGACAATTGTAAGTAAAGATATTTTGTTGCCAAAAAATAGGGGAGAAATGATTAAACAAATTAGGGAAAGAACTGCTCCATTAGCAAAGAGAATCAATAAGGTATTTCCCCAATGGAGAGGAAAAGAATTTGGCTTTGTCGCTACCTTTTGCAACAAAACATGTTCTGCTCCCATAGCGACAAAAGGAAAAACAATTGAAGCTAAAGCTGTTACGCCAATAAAAGAACCATAATTTTCTGGGCCCAAAACCCGAGCCACAATAATAAAGTAAGCAGCCTGGACAAAAACATTGAACAACTTGGCAATTAAGAGCCAACTAGCTTCTTTAACAAGACCTTGACGAGCAAAATTTATGATTTTTTCTTTAATCGCAGCTAATTTCATAAAGTTGGTTTAATATTATTTATTCAGGCTAAGCTGATAGTTATCAGATTAATATTGTTTTTTTTCAAGCTCTAATTGAGTATCAAAAAATTTATTTTTATTAGCAGCTATCAAGGAAAAAGTAATTGTCGAATAAAGAACCCAAAATATATTATCTAATGCGGCCAATGTTCCTTCTGTGAGATTAGTAAGGATAATATAATTCAAAAACAGAATCGGCCAAAACCCTTCTACAGAATTAGTTTTACGCAGGAAAAGCAAAGATTTAATCACATTGCTGAAAAAACTAATTAAAAATAAACTCATACCAATAAAACCAATACCCAAAAGAATATCTAAAAATCCATTATGAGCATAGGCAACTTTGGCTCTTACTGCCAATTCTACATATTTAGAAGGGCCTTCCAAACCATCCCAAAACGCAGCCGAACCATAACCTAACCAGGGTTTGAGTTGAATTGCTTCCCATACTTGTGCCCAAATTTCAGTTCTCGTCGATAAAGTCGGATCTTTCCCAATAGCTTCGAAAAAGGCATCGGTTCCAATGAAATTAAAAAAGAACAGCAAACCAGAAACCCCCAGAATCAAGATTCCCAAAATTGTCGAAACTAAAACTTCATAGTTCCAACGAAAGATGCGATAAGACATGCATAAAGTAAGCATGATCAACATATTGCCCAGAGAAGTGGTGGATTTGCAGAGGATAGTTACAACAACAGAACTCATAAATAAAAGCCAAAAGATCCAACTTCTATGTTTGGTATCAATTGCTTTAAGGAAGAAAATGACGGTGGCAAAAGCACTCATCATTCCCATTAAGTTCTTGTGGGTATAAATCCCCCGTATCGCATCTGGATAGATTCCCGACAACATATATCCATACTTCGGTGCTCCCACAGCAAATAGTACGCTGAGAATAATGATCGTGGCAAAAGTCCAGGTGAGGATATTTATCTGTTCTTTGATCGTATACCTAGTTGCCAAATATAAACCAACCATCGTACTACCAATGCCATAGACCCCAAATCTAAAAGTTTTGTCAGGAGCTATTGACCAAAAACAAGAGATAAAGACAAAGCAGACAAATAAGCCAATAAATTTGCCTTCAGTTACTACATTGATAACTTTTTTCCATCGCAATGCGAGAAGCACAAAAGCACAAAAATAGATCAGAAGAGATACCTTAGCAATTAACGAGAGGTCAAATGCAGTAATATCAATTCCATCTCCTTCACTGGCACCTTGAGTGAGGATTACGGGTAGAATTCCACTTGATAAGTGAATCAGGGAAAATACAGAAAATACTACTTCAAAACGATTTAATATTTTAGGGCTTGGGTGGGACATTTAAAATCATTAAATAAATTTTATTAATTTTAATTCACATCAATTATAGCCATAAACAATGATTATGGTAACTTTGATGTCCTATCTCAACAAATTTACTTAAAGAAATTTACCCAAAATAAAAAATAATTATTCGGGGATTTTTTACGCTTACCAAATACAGAAAAACTTATCATTTTCAATTATTAATTAATCCTATCTACTATAATATTGATTCAAAATCTTCTAGAATATTTTTAATTGCCTGAGGGCCAAAAAATGAGTTAAGGATTTCTGGTTCAATATTATTTGTCTGGGAATCAGTTGAGAGACAGTTGATAATTGCTTCGGCGAAAGATTGCTCGTCATTGGCAATGATAAAATATTTTTTGAGCTCTTGAGGTAGGCCAGAGACTCCTTGATTTCGAGAAACAATTGGTCTTTGGGAAACTAGCATCTCGATAGACTTGATGTTTACGCCACTACCTGCGGAAACTGGATTAATTAAAACACGACCTGAGCGATAAAGATGTTCGGTTTCCGATGGATTGACCCGAAGCTCAACACAGTCGATTTTGCTACATAATTGTTTAATTATGGGAAAAGGGGCAAAGCCTGCAATAAGTATGGTAACAGTGGCTATTTTTTGTTGGATTAAGGGAACAACATTCGTGAGAAACCAGACAATTCCTTCTACATTATTGTCAGACCCTAAGCCTCCAAAATAGACGATATCATAGTCGAAATTGCTATCTGTAATTTTATTTTCTGGTTCTGGAATATTATTCTTAGTCCAATCCATTAAAGGTGGTAAATAACGACCATTATTGAGGCCTCTTTCCTGCCAAAACTTGAGATCATCAACGGATATATCGTAGAAAAAAGCACTATTTCTTAAGGCATTTTCTTCGTACTGTTCCAGATTTGTTAGATATAGTTGTTTTTTGAGTTTTCTCCAACCTGTCGCAGCTTGTAATAATTGCTGCTGATATAAATGTTCTATATTATGCGATCGCGTCACGATAGGCAGATTCAAATTTTTGCTCAACTCATTGGCAGCAGTACTACCTTGAATGCCATCTAAAAATATCAGATCGGGATTAAATTCTTTAACCTGAGATAACAAAGAAGTTAATTCCTGGCCCCGAGGAATCCTCGTGGTCATTTCATAGGGATAGGAAAATAAATCAATAATTCTTCTGGCGATCTTTAATGGCGTGCGTTTAAAAGGAATTAAATATACTTGTTCTATATATTTTTCCATTTCTGCCAATTCCTGGGGCTCGGGAGAATTATGGCTCCAATAAATCAGTTGTAATTTGACTCCAAAGCTGGCAAAAGCTTTAATTCTTCGCCATATATCGATTCTGCCACCATGAACAGGTGGATATGGTATGGCATGGGAGATCAGAGTTATTCTCATAAAATACTTATTTATTTAGGTTTTAAGGTTGGAGGCTACTTCATAGTAATTCCGCAACTGTTCTTTTGTGATTGCGGCCAAGGGAAGAATCTTGGTTGTTGCTAAACTCAGAGATAAATCTTGGTATTGAGCAAAAGCCAGGCTATTTGAATCAATAGAGAGCTTGACGGTTGATTCTTGAGTGAGAATTTGTTGAATATGATGTTCGACAGTTATGCGCTTTTCCTTTGTCAATAAACCTTTAATAGTCCCCAATCTTAGATAAAAATCATTATCAATGCTATCAGCTTCCCTATGGTATTTATGCAAAAATCCAAATTTTTGGGCCCCTCGACGGAAGTTGTCTAAATCTGGAGTGATGAGATTTTTTTTTTGCGGCCAACCAATCAATATTGGAATATGGGTCGCGTCTTCCGCCTTTTGTATTTGAAAGGAACGATCATAGAGATGCTGCCCCCGACTCAGGAAATGGTAATTGAGATCGCGTTGATAGCCACCTACATAAACAAAAAAAGGGTCAATCCCACCATCACGTTGCAAGCATTTTAGCCAACCGTCATAATCTAGATAACGAATTTCCTTTCTTGTGAGATAAAACCATTTATTCACTAGGCCCTCAGATGTTTGCCAACCTTCACAGCCGAGAATCGTCCCGTGAATTTGTTCGATTTGATAGGGAATAAATCCTGGTAATTGCCCTAGGCAATTTTGGATCTTGATGATTAATTTGCTGAGTGGAGATGGTTTCTTCCCATAAAAGGCTACTAGACTAATATTAGCGATTTCCTGTGCAATAGGAACATGTTTTTGTGAAATCATCAATTATTTAAAAAGCTAAAAGCCCTTGGGTTATCTGAACCACGAGCAGATTTTAACACTGAGACATTTTTTTGTCACAATGGTTTCAATCCTCAGAACATAAATTTCTATGAAAACTTGGAGCTTCAAACAACTTAACTGGTTTAGTGATGGTTTATCCGTCATGGACTCCTACATAATCAAAGAGTTAATCCTCCCTTTTCTTTTCGGAATCGGCATCTTCACTTCTTTGGGAGTAGCAATTGGGACAGGGTT
Source organism: Xenococcus sp. PCC 7305 (assembly GCF_000332055.1). Classification (GTDB taxonomy): domain Bacteria; phylum Cyanobacteriota; class Cyanobacteriia; order Cyanobacteriales; family Xenococcaceae; genus Xenococcus. The sequence goes on from NZ_ALVZ01000192.1 coordinate 44,868, forward strand.
TGAATTGGTGCGTAGGGTTTCAGAATCGGGGCTACCTATTGGTATCGCATTACAGGTTTTGTTTTTAAGATTGCCAGAATTTATCGTTTTTGCCTTTCCGATGGCAATCTTATTGTCCACCCTGATGACCTATAGTCGTTTTTCTAGTGATAGTGAAATAATCGCTCTGCGTAGTATTGGGATTCATATCTATCGGCTGATTGTTCCCGCTGTTATTTTTAGTTTTTTGATCGTTAATCTAACTTTTGTGGTTAATAATTTTGTGGCTCCGGCAGCTAACTATCAAGCAACTATTATTCTGCGACAAGCTTTGAAACAAACTAAAAAGGCTTTCAACGATCGCAATATTCTCTACCCCGAATATGTCAAGAAAGAATTGCCCAACGGGGATAAATTAACAGTGCTTGCTCGTCTTTTTTATGCTGAAGAGTTTGATGGCGAGAAAATGCTCAAGGTGACTATCTTGGATCGTTCACAAGGAGCTGTCAATCAGATCGTGACGGCGAATTATGCTACTTGGAATTTAGAAGAAAATATTTGGGACTTTTATGCTGGAACAATTTACTTATTAGGAGCAGATGGTTCCTATCAAAATTTGGTTCGTTTTCAACATCAGCAATTGGCCTTGCCCCGCGCACCTTTGGATCTAACTAAAAAATCTAGAGATTCTAAGGAAATGACTTTATTTCAGGCTCAAGAATCTCTTGAACTTGCCAAACTAAGTGGCAAAGACAAGAAAATTCGCAAGCTTCAAGTACGAATCCAGGAAAAAATTTCGCTGCCGTTTGTCTGTTTGGTTTTTGCTTTAATTGGGGCGGCGATCGGGGTTAAACCCCAGAACTCGACTAAGGGTACTAGTTTTGGTATTTGTGTGGGCTTGATTTTTGCCTACTACCTCTTGTCTTTTATTTCTAGTTCCATGGGAGTTCGTGGTGTGCTACCTCCTTATTTAGCAGCTTGGTTGCCTAATATTTTAGGTCTTGGCGCGGCAGGATTATTGCTTATGAATACAGAAAATTAAGAATTACTCTTAAATTAATTCAGCTGTAATTTTGGCAGCCCATTTGATAAAAAATAATTGCTACTTCCCATTCTTGTTTTCTGATATGAGCCTCTGCCAGAAGAAAAAACAGTTCTGAATTGTCGGGTTTGAGCTCAAGAGCTTGATAATATAAGGGCAAATAATCTGGACTAAGTTGAATTCCTTTTTGATAACATTGCCATGCTTCTTCTAAGATTGATGAGCTTTTGGCAATTTGCTGATTTTTAGCTTGCTGAGCTAAAAGATTTCCTAATCTTTCATAGCCATAAATATTATCCTCTAAGCTTAAAAATATACGATAGTTTTTGGCTGCTTCTGCTAGATAATTCTGCTGTTCTAAGGCAGTAGCTAAATGGTAATAAGACCAAGAGAAGTCCGAATTGAGGATAATAGCTTTTCGTAAAATTGTGATTGCCCATTCCCATTGCTGAAGTTGACATAGGGCCATGCCTAAATGATGATGTGCCCAAAAATCATTAGCATTATGTCTGATACTAATCTCTAAATATTTAGCAGCTAACAGCCATTGTTTTTGGTTGAGAAAGACTTCCCCTATTTGGGTATATAAAATATCTTTTTCTGATTCAATCTTCGCTAGCTGCTGGTAACATAATTCGGCTTCGGAAAATTTTTCTAGGGCAACTAATGCTTTCCCTAAATGATAGTAAGTTTCTGGATGATTGGGATTGAGTTTTAAAACATTATAGTAGGCTGCGATCGCCTCGGAAGCTTGGGCATCTTCCAGCAAAGCTATTCCCAAATAGAGATAGGCTTGCCAGGAATCGGGTTGAAGCTTGATTGCCTGGCGAGAATATTTAATCGTTGCGGGCCATTTTTCCCTAGAGCAAAAGGCTTGTGCCAAATTAAGACAGGACAATGTATGGTTAGGATTTAACTTAATAGCTCTCTGGAGTAAAGCGATCGCATCTTGCCATTTTTCTTGTTGTAGAGCAATATTCCCTAGATAATAATAGGCCTGCCAATTATCAGATTGTAATTGAATAATTTTGCCACAATAGTTAGTCGCCTCATCAAATCGCAAATCATTGATTAATAATTTGACCAACTCAAGTAATGGTTCGGGAGAATTAGGTTGTAGTTTAATTGCTCTTTGATAACAATCAATCGCCTCAGAATACTTCTGTTGTTGGAAAAATATCTTGCCCAGTTTGCAATGTTCTTGGGCTGTGGCAATCTCTGGCTTTAACTTTAATGCCAGTCCCCAATGCTTTAGCATTAGTTTTTCTTGGCCTAGTTTTTTATAGATTCGGGATAGATTGCGATAAGCGATCGCTAATTCAGGGGTAATGGCGATCGCTTTTTCGTAGTAGCGAATTGCTAATTCCCATTCTTGTTGCTTAAAGAATATTCCCCCTAAATTCACATAAACGCCTGCTGAATTAGGGTTAATAGTTAGAGCCTGAGCATAATAACCGATCGCCTCTTCCAGCTCATTCATTTGTTGCAGACTGTCACCCCAAATCTTATAAGCTTCTGCTATTTGAGGATTCAGCTTCAAAGCCGATTGACAAGCAGCAATTGCTTGAGTGTATGCACCTTTTTTTTTGAACAATTCTGCTTGATGAAGACAAAGTTGCTCAGCTTCAGAATAGTCACATTCGATCATTCTTATTTGAGAATCCTAACTCATTACTTATTACTTATTACTTATTACTTATTATTCCATTACATCATGATTTTGCTTGTCAATAAAAAAGGAAAGTTATGAAAAACTTTCCCATATAAATAAATCATCAAAAATCAGCTATTTAAAAACTAAATTTAACGGGGCTTCGCCCTTGAAGGCAGAGGGCAGAGGGCAGAGGGCAGCAAGGATAAATCTACTTCTAACTTATCCCTTTAGGTTAAATTCCTCCACTTCTTTAAGTGGAACAGGGCATAGTGGTGAGTCTAATTCTCCCACTATGCCAGTTACCTTCTGCCTTCTGCCTTCATTCTTCTGCCTTCGTTTTAAATTACAGCGCCAAAAG
>NZ_ALVZ01000193.1 GCF_000332055.1 Xenococcus sp. PCC 7305
CAATATCTTCGCCAAAAAAAGAACAGAGAAAGAACCCCTAGTCAAGAGGTTTTGAGCAGGAGGGAGATAATGCTAACTAGTTTCGGATGTTATTTAGGTGTAATATCAGGAACTCTAACAGAGTGAATTGCCCCAAGGTTAGCAACCTGGTTCAAGATGCGAGAAAATAAAATGGACTCCGGTTTTTGCGGAAGTAATTTAATCACTTCATCGACATATTTGAAAGCGCGATATAATGCCTTGAGATCGAGGAAACTAAACTGCGGACAGTGACGAGATTGAAACTCTCTTCTGAGCCGACGGGAGAAATTGACCATAAAGAAAGAAAGATTCACCGCATTAGTCACAGCAGTTTGGGAGATATTCATAAAATCCTCTAAGCCCCAAAATTGCTTGGCATCACGAAAATTAAATTCAATTTGAAATCTTAAGGAGTAGAGCTCGATGAGCTGATTGTAGGGAAGTTCTAAATCACTAGAGAATAAGAGGACATGGCCTTGTTGTTGAGTTTTGATATTGGTTTTGAGAATAATTACCACATTAAGGGGCTGAGAGAACTCTTTATGGAGTAGGTGAACTTGATAGATATCTGTGCGCCAGTCTTCTTCAGTGGTGCGATGGCAGAGAAATTTTTGAGATATCTGATGTGGATTAAGTTTATCGCCATATTTACGTCGGGAATCAGTGCCAAGAGGCGGCAAGAATAAAGCACTGTCATAACGCAACTTGCTCACTAGATGTAAGCCCATCTGACGAGTCATTTGCATCGCAGCGTTGTGGCCAAACTTGCCATCGAGAAGCAAATATTCGGGACGAATGCCGCCTCCGATGGTAGTAAGCAAAGCCGAGAGCATGCCTCGGATCTGCAAAAGTTCGGGGGAAAGGTTTACCTGAGTTTTATCCTTGCTTTTAGACCCTTTAGGACGACCCCGCTTCTTTTTGGTCTGGTTTGAAGGTTCTTGGCAAGAAGCTTTCGCTGGTTTTATGGGTTTAATAACCTGTTCAATGCGTAAGGGGTAAGATTGTCTTTGCTCCAAACTCACCAGAGATAATGCAAAGAAGGCCAATCCTTTCACCGGACGCTGTGCCAAACCAGAAAAAAACCAATCCAATCCGTAGGTTTTTTGTCCCGATTTGGTGGTTACCACTTCATCCCCAGCAATTGCGTACTGTTGTTTGGGACAAAAGCAATGGGTGCGAAAGAACACCCACATTAACGTTGGCCAGTTCTGTGGGCTGGAGAAAAATCTTTGAATGGTTCGATAGCTTCCTCCTTTTCCTGCCCAGCGCGATATCCCCAGCATCGTTACTCGACCAGTCATAGCTAACATTGCTTGAATTATTATACTCAGATGCTTCAGGCTGGTGCTATTGAGATCAAATGTCAAGCAACTCAGGAGTGTTAAAATTTCTGGCATGGGCTTTGTTGGAACTTCGTTTCGGTAAAACCTAGTTTCCTATAAAAGCCCTCTTGACTTCACTCCCAAATTCCGTTTCTCATTTGGCGAAGGTATTGTCTTAAGAATTTTTCTAAAGGACTTGCCTAGCCAATGATAAAACCCATCAACATAGGTAAACAGCACAGGAACCACAACCAGAGTCAACAAGGTGGAAGTCGTAAACCCACCAATAACTGCGATCGTGATAGAAATTTGAATTTAATATAGTTCTGACTCTTCCATTGCTTAAGACTCTAAAAGAAAAGACTTTAGTAAGCTTTAATATCGAAAGTTAGGAACATTTGAGTTATAAAGTAAAAAGACTTATTCCTAATTAGGGTTAAATGTACAATTGGACGCGTTTTTGGTGCCCCACCACAGGCAATTTAAGATTAGATTCTTCTGGTTTTCTCTATGATCCAGAATCAGAATATAGTAAGTATTATCAGTCCGATTTAGTTGGGTTTGATGATATATCGAAAATACCTTGTTTAATATTGTTGGGTGAAGCTGGTATTGGGAAAACTACTGCAACCGAACAAGAATACGAGAAAATTGAAACTAAGTTACAGCGATCGCAAGATGATTGTTTGTGGTTTCGTTTAGGTGATTATGATTCAGATAATAAGCTGTGTAATAAAATTTTTGAAAATGAAAGATTTAAAGATTGGCTTGATGGTAACCATCAATTATATCTATTTTTAGATAGTCTTGATGAAGGCTTATTGTCGATTAAAATACTGTCTAGAATTCTTAAGCGAGAAATCGATAAATTGCCTTGTGATCGCCTTTATTTAAGAATTACTTGCAGAACAGCAGATTGGAAAAATAGCTTAACAGAAAAATTTCAGGATAATTGGGGAAAAGATCAGGTTGGTATTTATGAACTGTGTCCTTTACGTCAAGTAGATATTGAGGAAGCTATAAATCAAAAAAATATCAATTCTAATCAATTTTTTGAAGAACTTATTGATAAAGAAGCAGTCCCGTTAGCAATTAAACCAATCACTCTAAAATTCTTGCTAAGTCAATACAGTAAAAATGCTTGTTTTCCTTTGTCGCAAAAAGAGTTGTACGAGCGAGGATGCCTAGAACTATGTAAGGAAGTTAGTCCAAATCGTCTTGAATGTGATTTTGACGGAGAATTAAGTGATAAGCAGCGCTTGATTGTTGTAGGAAGAATTGCCGCCATCACTATTTTTGCTAATAAAGTAGCTATTTGGACAAATTCCGATAACGCGGAAATGCCTGAATCTGATATATCGAAGGAAGATTTATGTATTGATCAAGAAAAAATTGATGGTCAAGAATTTAACATTACAAAACAATGTATTAAAGAGGTTTTGTCGATTTCAGGACTTTTTTCTTCAAGAGGTGAAAATCGTATGGGCTTTGCTCACAAAACTTATGCTGAGTTTTTAGCTGCATGGTATTTAAATCACCATCAAATACCCTTAGTTCAGATCATGAGTTTGATTGTTTCTCCTGAAGATGCAGAAAAAAAATTAGTTCCTCAACTTCATGAAACGGCTGCATGGTTGGCTAGTCTAAATTATGAAGTGTTAGAGAAAATAATGACAACCGATCCAGACGTTTTGTTGAAAAGTGATGTTTCTGAAGATGCAAAATTACGTAAAGCAATAGTCAACAGTTTACTAGAACAATACGAACAAGAAAAACTATTTGATCGTGATTTCAGTAAGTATTTACGATACAAAAAACTTAATCATTCTAAATTAGCAGAACAATTACGACCTTATATTCAAGATAACAATAAAAACTTTAATGTTAGATACGAAGCGATTAAAATAGCTGAAGCTTGTGAAGTAAAAGAATTACAAGATGACTTAGTAGATTTAGCATTAGATACAACTCAACAAATAGATTTAAGATCTATTGCTGCAAGTATGATTGCTTCTATAGGTGATTCAGAGACAAGATTAAAATTAAAACCTCTAGCTGTAAAAGAGTTATTGGAGGATGAAGAAGATAGTTTAAAAGGAAATGCCTTAAGAGCAGTTTGGTCAGAACATCTATCGGCAAAAGAATTATTTTCAGTATTTAGATTAGAATTGAAAGATTCATCTATTCGTTTGCTTGCCTTATTGTTAGTACAGGATGATCGCTACTGTGCAATTATTTTATTTCTATTAATAGCAAAACCCATTCTAACTCCTAGAAAGAAAAGTAATTTGCATGGGTCTTATAGTGGTTTTTTAGACTATGAACTTTTACCTAAGTTACAAGTAGAAGATATTCCAATAGCCTTAAATTGGCTAGAAATACAAGGTGTTAGATGTTTTGGTCATCCATTTGAGAATCTTGGTGATAATCTTTTATTAAAAGCTTGGGAATGTTTCGATGATCCTGAAATTGTTAAAGGCTTTGCTAAGGTTGCTTTAGTGCAGTGGAGAGAATACCAAGATGTAATTACACTCTACAAAAATAGTCAGGGAGAATTAGATTTTTCTTTTTCTAGAGATGATGATAAAAGACGTAAACTTATAGAGCAGTCTGTTTTATTAATTGTTAATTCTGGAGGAAACTTAGATTGTTTATTTGGCTCATCTTCTGAAGAAATTGATTTAGAGAAAGATATTTTATGGATGCTTGAAAAAATTCAAGAAACGGAAGAAAAGCGAGTACAAGAAATATATACTAAGCTAGTTAAATATCATTTTAACCGGAAAGATGCCAAGCAAATTGATGCTATAAATGTCGCTACTCAAAGCAATGAAACGCTCAATGAAAATTTTGCGTCTTGGTTTGAAGCTATAGAATTAAATTCTGCTCAGGCAAAGGAAGCAAAAAAAGAATACTTGATGATTAAAGGTTCCAAGAATGCAGTAAAGAAAAAGACTTCTCCGAGTATTTCTACTCAAAAAAAACTACAGGTTTACCTAGAAAATTTTGATGATAATTACTATTTTGCTTGGAGGGATATAACTAGAACCTTAAGTCTTAGACCTAATAGTAATTATTTCGAGTCATTACAAATCTTTAAAACTGATTTGACTCTTTTACCGGGATGGCAATCAGCAGATATTCAAACAAGAACAAGAATTGTAGAAGCTGCAAAAAAATACATAGTTAGCAATGAACCTGGTCATTTAAAGTATATTCGAGAATTGTTAAAAGCTTATGTACTTTATAAAGTATATCTTTATAAAATAATTTTGTGGCAAAGATTGAACGCTACTATGCAAATATTAGAGATAATTTGCCAGATAATAAATAAAAATGTAAATGACATTACTACACATGAAACAGATTTTTTGGGCTATAAAGCACTTAAGTTAGTTTATCAGCAAGATTACCAATTTATTCAAAAATTACCTCAAAATATTTGGCAGAAATGGTCAAGTTTTATACTATTATGCGTACCAAACAAATCTGAACAATCACAATCAGATAGAGATTTAATAAATTTAGCATATAAAAATTCAGCTAAAAAAATAGAAAATGAACTATTAATACTTATTGATCGAGAAAATCATGTCTATAAGGATATTTTTTCTATCGATAAGGTTGATTGTATTTGGAATACAAAAATAGAAAAGCTTTTGCAATCAATATCTACAAGTTCAATACTTGAACCTGAAGCATTATATAAAATTTTAGATCAGCTATTTGAACATAAACCGCAAAATAATCATGATTTTGTTGATGTTTTATTCTCTAGTTTAAATTTGACAAGAGATCATGAACCAGAAAAAGTAATAGTAATATTGAGTACCTGGTTTAGATATAATGCAACCGATAGTTGGTCTACTATATGGTCAGAAATTCAACAAGATTTAGAATTTGGAAAAAAATTAATTCATAGAATTACTTGGGGAATTCTCAAGAGTAGTATATTGGATTTAAGCGAAAAAGATTTAGCGGATTTATATATCTGGCTTGTTCATCAATATCCTTATGAAAAAGATCCAATTTATGATGAAGCTCATGTGGTGGAACCTAGAGAGCGAATTGCTCGTTTTAGGGATAGTATTTTGACTCAATTAAAAGAAACCGGAACATTTCAATCTTGTCAAGAAATTAGGCGTATTGCTAGTAAATTTCCAGAATTAAATTGGTTAAAAGCAACTTTATTTGATGCACAAAGAAATAGAAGAACAAAAACCTGGCAACCACCCAAACCTTATGAAATCTTAAAACTGATTAGAGATGGCAATAAAAGATTAATCAATGATGGAAATGAACTTTTAGAGGTCTTAATTGATTCTTTAAAACGTCTAGAATTAGAACTTCAAGGTGAAACCCCTGGTGCAAGAGATGTTTGGGATAAAATCGATCCTTCTAAAAAACATATATATAAGCCTGTTGATGAGAATACTTTCTCTGATTATGTAAAACGATTTCTTGATAGAGATTTAAAACAAAGAGGGATTATTGCTAATAGAGAAGTTGAACTGCGCCCTAGTCAAGGAGGAGCAAAAGGAGAAAGAACTGATATTCATGTTGATGTCGTAAAAAAATCTAATGGTGAAATTTATGATTCTATTACTGTCATCATAGAAGTAAAAGGTTGTTGGCATAAAGAATTGGATACAGCAATGGAAACTCAGCTATTGAATCGCTATTTAAAAGATAATGCTTGCCAACATGGTCTTTATCTAATTGGGTGGTTTCATTGTGAGCAATGGGACAGTAGCGATTATAGGAAAGGTAAAGCACCTAAAATTAGCCTTGTAGAAGCCAAAGAAAAATTCGATCAACAAGCAAAAGATTTATCTCAATTAGGTTCAACTGTTCAGGCTTTTGTATTAAATGCAGCTCTTAAATAGAACAATGATAATCATCATGCTAAATTGACCAGACAATATTTGTAACATTAATTATTACTTTTTAGTATCTTCCTAAAAGATTTACCTAACCAATGATAAAACCCATCAACATAGGTAAACAGCACAGGAACCACAACCAGAGTCAATAAAGTAGAAGTTGTAAACCCACCAATAACTGCGATCGCCATAGGACTACGAACCTCTCCATCAGCTCCTAGTTCCAAAGCGATCGGCATCATTCCGGCAATAGTCGAAATTGAGGTCATCAAAATTGGACGTAAACGGGAAACTCCCGCCTCAACCACTGCTTTAAATTGGGGCTTTCCTCGTTCAATACCCGCCAGTGCAAAATCCACTAGCAAAATAGCATTTTTCGTCACTAGTCCCATCAGTAGAACTACACCAATCAAAGCAAATAAACCCAATTCCTTTTGAGTCACCAATAATCCCATTAATGCTCCCCCCACAGATAAAGGCAGAGCAACCAGAATCGCCATCGGGTAGAGAAAATTATTGTACAGCAGGACGAGAATTGCATAGATGCAAAGAATTGCTAAGGATAATGCTCCCAAGAAACGGGCAAAAATATCTCGCATAATCTTGGCATCCCCTGCGGGTTCTTCTCGTACCTCTGGGGGCAAGGGACTCATGATCGGTAACTGACGCACTTGAGCTACAGCATCTCCCAGGGCAAGACCCTGTAAATTGGCTTCTACTGTAACTCGACGACTGCGATCAAATCTTTGGATTTCGTTCGGGCCACTACCCAAGCGAATTGTAGCCACCGCATCTAGAGGAACTAAGGTTCCACGATCGCTAGGGACACGGAGGTTTTTCAGATTGTTGATATCTTGCCGCTTGGCTGGATCTATCTGAACCCGAATCGGAATTTGGCGATCGCTAAGGTTGAATTTAGCCAAATTAAAGTCATTATCACCAATGGTCGTTAAAGAAGCTGTGCGTGCGATCGCTTGAACAGAAACTCCCAAATCAGAAGCTCGTTGAGGATCAGGCTCAATAACAATCTCGGGGCGCACCAAACTAACACTAGAACTAATTTCTACCAGTCCAGAAATCGAGCCCATTTGAGCTTCCAGCTCTTTTGCTGTATTCGTCAGGACTTGAGGATTATCACTGCGCAGAATCAACGAAAGATCCTTGCTCCCGCCGCCACCACCTTGACTTCTAAAACTAATTCTAGCTCCTGGTATTTTGGCAAATTTACCGCGCATTTTCTGTTGCCATTGTTTTTGATCCAGCTCCCTGGTTTCTTTGGGAGCTAAGTTGACAAAGATTTGAGCCGAGTTGATTTTGTTCTCCGCTCCCGAATAGTTGAGATAACTACTAATCGCTGGATCATCCTGTAAAATAGCGCCTAGCTGCTTGGTGACTTCTTCTGTGTCTTGAAGTCTTGAACCAGGAGGAAGCTCGACGATAACTGTACTTAAACCCGTATCTCCATCACTAAATAAACCTTTGGGAATAAAAGGGACTAGTTGCAAGCTACCAATGAAAAACGCGATCGCGAATAACAAAGTAGTAAAACGATGACGTAAAGACCATCTGAGGAGAGACGCATAGGGACGACGTTGGGAACCCTTACCAGTTAAATCTGCGGCGGTGGGAATTGGTTTAGATCTCAATAAATAGGCACTCAGCATCGGCGTTACTGTGCAAGCAACTAGGGTCGAAAACATCGTAGAGACAGCAACTGTCACTCCAAAGGGCTGGAAAAACTGTCCTGGAACCCCACCCATAAAGGCTACAGGGATAAATACCGCCACAATGGTTGAAGTAGTTGCTACCACTGCTAAGCCAATTTCCCTCGAACCATCTAAAGCTGCTTTAAGGGGAGTTTTACCCATTTGTAAATGGCGATCGATGTTCTCCAACATACAAATCGCATCGTCCACCAAATTTCCAATAGCTAAGGCCAGAGCAAGTAAACTCATGCCGTTGAGGGTATAGTTTAGCAACTGCATCACCCAAAAAGTAGGGATGATTGATAAAGGTAGAGCAGTCCCCGTAATCAACGTACTGCGCCAGTCGCGCAAAAAGATTCCCACTGTAATCACTGTTAGTACACAACCAAAGACCAAAGTCATAATTGTGCCATTGTAGGAACCACGAATTGAATCGGCGCGGGTAAAAATTAGTTCTAATTTGATATCTTCTGGCAGGGTCGGCTCCAATTGGGCAACTCGTTGACGAATACCTTCTTCTACAGAAACTAAAGTGCTCCCAGTGCTCCGTTTCACCGCAAAAGCAACCACCGGATCACCATTAAGATAGGCCGCTTGGGTGGGTTCTGCAAAAGCATCTTCTACCGTACCCAAATTATTCAGCGTTACTGTATCCCCATTGCCAAGGCGAATCGGATATTGTTGCAGTTCCCGAATATTTTTGGCGCTTCCTAAAGTCCGAATATTCTGTTCATTGCCGCCAATTTGGATTTTCCCTCCAGCGAGATTAATATTAAAATCTCGAATTTGCTGATTTACCTCTGTCGCGGAAATATCATAGGCTAGGAGGCGATCTGGATCTAAATCTACTCGAACTTCGCGATCTACTCCGCCCCAACGATCTATTTGCCCCACCCCTTCAACATTTAGCAATTGAGGAATCAAGGTTTTATCTACATAATTACTTAAATTCTCGACAGAGCGACTCTCCGATTTCACTGCATAGGTGATTACAGTTCCCCCGGCAAAGGCTAGCTTCTGAACAATCGGCTCATTAATATCTTGAGGTAATTCGGGGCGGATTTGAGCAATCTCATTTCTAACCTCATTAACAGCTTGATCGGCATCTGTCCCCAGTTCAAAATTGATAGTTGTGGTCGAGTTCCCCTCGGTCACAGTAGAGACCAGCTCATCTATATCGTCTAGATTGGCTACTGCATCCTCAACTTTTTTGGTTACTTGATTTTCTAGTTCTGTAGGACTAGCACCTCTTTGGGTAATATTGATGCTGACTACGGGAATGTCAATATTGGGAGTATCATCAATTCCCAAACCGAGAAAAGAAGTTATTCCCACAATGCCCAGAATTAAGAAGGTAACGATGGTCGGAACGGGTTTTTTGATCGACCAAGCAGAAAGATGAAATGACATTAAGTTTATCGGTTGGTATAAGTTATTAGGGACATCAAGCCTTGTGCCCTCTTGTACGAGTCTTGTGCTCTCAGCAATTCGGCTAGCTTGCGCTTTTGCAGGATTTAAAAATTAAAAAATAAATAAAGGATTAAGATATTCCCCTTTAATGTAACAAAATATTAACTGAAAAATCTATGACTGCCCAACAAGCTCTCGATGCGATTCTCGTTATGCCCAGCAATGGACAAAAGCCAAGACATCTATTGGTGATGCTTCATGGTTGGGGTGCTAACTATCAAGATTTAGCGCCGCTGGCTCAAATGCTAGATTTTCCCGGCTTTGCTTATCTGTTCCCCAACGCGCCTTTTGATCATCCTCAAGTGCCTGGAGGCAGGGCTTGGTACGATTTGGAAAATATGCCCAACTGTCAACAATTACCCAAAAGTCGAGAATTATTAATCAATTGGTTGTCTTCTCTGGAGGATTCTACGGGAGTACCAATAGAAAGAACTATTATGGCTGGCTTTTCCCAGGGTGGAGCGATGACTTTAGATGTGGGGTTAACTTTTCCCTGCTTAGGTTTGGTTAGCATGAGTGGCTATTTACATTACGAACCTGATACTAATTCTCTTGCTGAAGTTGATGAGGAAAGTTTGATTATTAATACGGAAAAAATTACTCGTTCCTATCCTAGTCAATTGTCTCCAACATTAATCATTCATGGCAAACAGGATCCTGTGGTGCCGATCGCCGCGGCCAGAGAGGCCCAGGAGAAGTTAACTGCGATCGGGGTGGCTATCCAATATCATGAGTTTAATATGGGTCATGAAATACCTGCGCCTGCTTTGGAAGTGCTTAAGGACTATATAAGTGTCGCCATGTAGGAATATTTGATGTTTATTCTTCAAAGGTTTCATGATTGCAAAGTCGAACTAAATAAGCGAGGATATAAAATTGCAAGTAAAATTTGTAATAATCTAGATACTACAGACTCTATGGCTGCTGAAAGAACTGTTCCTAAATTTGATTCCTCTTCAATCAAGATTACTAGAGAAGAAGGTTTAATGCTCTATGAAGACATGGTTCTAGGGCGGTTGTTTGAGGATAAATGTGCAGAAATGTACTATAGGGGCAGAATGTTTGGTTTTGTCCATCTCTACAATGGTCAAGAAGCAGTTTCTACGGGTGTCATTCGAGCTATGCGCCGCGATGAGGATTTTGTTAGTAGTACCTATCGCGATCATGTTCATGCTTTGAGTGCCGGGGTTCCTGCTAGAGAGGTTATGGCAGAATTATTCGGCAAGGCTACAGGCTGTAGTAAAGGGCGTGGTGGTTCGATGCATATGTTTTCGGCCCAGCACAAGCTTTTAGGGGGCTATGCTTTTGTGGCAGAAGGAATTCCCGTTGCTATGGGAGCGGCCTATCAGAGTAAATATCGTAAAGATGCTCTAGGAGATGCCAGCGCAGATCAGGTTACGGCTTGTTTCTTTGGGGATGGGGCTAGTAATAATGGCCAATTTTTTGAATGCTTGAATATGTCGGCATTATGGAAATTACCAATTATCTATGTCGTAGAAAATAATAAATGGGCGATCGGCATGGCCCACGATCGCGCGACTTCTCAACCAGAAATTTATAAAAAAGCCAGTGTCTTTAGTATGGCCGGGGTTGAAGTTGATGGGATGGATGTCTTGGCTGTGCGGGCGGCAGCGCAAGAAGCGGTGGAACGAGCTCGTGCTGGTGAGGGGCCGACCCTTATTGAAGCCTTAACATACCGTTTTCGCGGCCATTCTTTGGCCGATCCTGATGAGTTACGTTCTGCTGAAGAGAAGGAATATTGGGCCACAAAAGATCCTATTACTAGATTTGCTGATTATCTAACTAAGCAAAAATTGGCTACAGCACAAGAGCTAAAAGATCTCGATAAAAAAGTACAAGAAATCATTAATGATGCGGTGGCATTTGCAGAAAGCAGTCCCGAACCTGATCCTTCTGAGTTGCGTCGTTATATCTTCGCAGAAGACTAATTTAAGGGATGAGGGATGAAGGATGAAGGATGAGGAAAAAGTGGTCAACATTATCGCTTTTGCTCTGATAAAGTTTAAATAGTTTTAAAAGCTTCTGCCCTCTCTCTTGGTGCGCGTTCCCTAGCGCCTTGCAAAGGCGCGGGGTCGCACCGCTGCCCTCATTCAAGAAGAATATTCGATTCTTAGTTGTTTGATAATTTTTCTGTCGCCCTCTAAAAAGGTTTTACGATTGGTTTCTCTCAATCCTAAGTCCTGAAACCAAGATAATTCAAGATCTGAAAGCGCCCAGGGTGGCCCCTCCGGTGGGGTGTTATGGTCATCGCGATGACGAGTAACGACTAATAAAGTACCTTCTGGGGCTAGTAAAGGCGCGATCGCATTAATAACTTGAGAGCGGATTTTGAGGGGCAAGGCTTGGATATTGCGGCATTCATAAACTAAATCAAAACTATTGCTCCAGGACGCATCCAAAGCTAGTAAATCTGCTACAAGATACTTTACCGAAGAGTTGGGAAATCTTTGTTGGCACCAGGCGATCGCAGTAGCTGAAATATCAAAAGCAGTAACTTGATAGCCAACATCAGCCAATCTTTCGGCGTCATCCCCTAATCCACAACCAATGACTAAAGCAGCAGGTTTTTCTTTTGGGAGTTGATGGTTTTGTAACCAATCTTCGAGATAGGGATGAGCCTTATCTTTAGCCCAAGGCACGAGTTGAGAATCTCCTTTCGCACCTTTATACAAGGGCTCAAACCATCCGGCAGGATTCTCTTGTTGAACTGCTTCGGTGGCTAAGGATTTGACTTTTTGTTGTAACTCTTGAGGTTGTTGTTCAAACATAAAACCATTTTATATTAGTAGAATTAATATTCTTGGAAGACTTCCACTTCACCTTTGTTATTAAATGCTAAGACCTGAAAAGGTTGTTGGCGATCGCCCATTTCCATTCCTGGTGTTCCAATAACCATTCCCGGAACTGCCAAGCCAGCTACTTGAGGTTTTTGACGCAGAAAGCGTTTGATATCGTCAGCAGGAACATGACCTTCTATTATGTAACCATCAATAATTGCTGTGTGGCAGGAAGCTAATTTTGGAGGTACATTAAGTTTTTGCTTGAGTGCTGCGATCGATTCGGTTTTAATGTCCTCTGTAATCCTAAAGCCATGTTCTTTGATATGGTCAATCCATGCTCCACAGCAACTACATGATGGGCTACGGTATAGAGTCATATTTAGATTTCCCACATTATTAGGATTCGCTTTTTGCCCCCAAAAACTAATATAAGTAATTTGTTCTGAACTGTTAGTAAATTTTGGAGAATTGTTGACTATTGTATTTGCCGATGTTTCTAAAGGACAGAAACTTTTTGCCAATAATCCACAAGTGGTTAGAGACACTAAAAATAGCAACCATTTCTTAAAATACTTGTTCATAACCTGAAAGAGACGTGTTGAGATAATAACATTGTACAGATCCTGGGCTCAAACCCTGTTCCCTGTTCCCTATTCCCTATTCCCTGTTCCCTATTCCCTGTTCCCTGTTCCCTATTCCCTATTCCCTGTTCCCTGTTCCCTATTCCCTGTTCCCTATTCCCTATTCCCTATTCCCTATTCCCTATTCCCTATTCCCTATTCCCTGTTCCCTGTTCCCCAAAACCTAACACCTAATACCTAAAACCTTTTCCTTATATAATTAATCTGTCTAAGCCTTAAGTAATCGTATTTTGAAACCATCAGTTCATAGTCAATTAGTTAGTAATAATCCCCTAAGCATTGCTCCGATGATGGATCGTACCGATCGCCATTATCGATATCTAATGCGTCAAATTACGAAATATACTTTGCTCTATACAGAGATGGTTACCACCCCTGCGATTATTCATGGCGATCGCGAAAAACTATTAGGCTTTTCCCCCGAAGAAAAACCCCTTGTTTTGCAACTAGGTGGCGATCAACCCTCAGAGCTGGCCGAATGTGCCAAAGTAGCTCAAGATTGGGGCTATGATGCTGTGAATTTAAATGTTGGTTGTCCCAGCTCGCGAGTCCAAAGTGGCAATTTTGGTGCCTGTTTAATGGCAAAACCTCAATTGGTTGCAGCCGCAATATCAGCAATGCAAAAAGCTGTCACTATTCCAGTTACGGTAAAACATCGCATTGGTATTGATGATCGCGATCGCTATGAAGATATGGCAGAATTTGTGCGGATTGTCTCAGAAGCAGGATGTCGTCATTTTACTGTCCATGCTCGCAAAGCTTGGTTAAAGGGTTTAAGCCCCAAAGAAAATCGCAATGTTCCTCCTCTACGTTATGAAGATGTTTATCGTCTCAAAAGAGAATTTCCCCATTTGTTCATCGAAATCAATGGTGGAATTGTCGAGCTCAAGCAGGTAACAGAATGCTTAAAGTCTGTAGACGCGGTGATGATTGGTCGAGCTGCCTATGATAACCCTTATTTATTTGCAACAGTAGACCAAGAATTTTATGATTCCCAGGCCGCGATTCCCCGGCGTCAAGACATTGTCGAAGCAATGCTACCTTATATCGATCATTGGATGAGTCGAGGAGGTAGGCTGAATTCGATTACTCGTCATATGCTCCAACTTTTTGCCAGACAACCAGGAACCAAAGCTTGGAAAAGATACATTAGCCAAAATGCTTTTTTGCCCAATTCCAGCTCGACCACTATTAAGAATGCCCTTGCGGAAGTAATTGATAACTGATAACTGATAACTGATAACTGATTAGGCCATTACCATTCCACCATCGACATTGAAAACTTGTCCTGTAATGTAAGCTGCTGCGGGATCGGCGGCTAAAAAGCGAATCATTCCCGCAATTTCTTCGGGTTTTCCATAACGCCCCAAAGGAATAAATTTAAGTATCTCATCGGCTTGCAAATCCTGAGTCATATCTGTTTCAATAAAACCTGGTGCCACAGCATTAACAGTCACGCCGCGAGGAGCCAACTCCTTAGCTACTGTTTTGGTAAACCCAATCACCCCAGCCTTGGCTGCACTATAGTTAGCTTGTCCAGGATTCCCCATTTGCCCTGCAACCGAGGCAATATTGATAATTCTGCCGCTGCGTTGCTTTAACATTGTTTTAGTGACTGCTTTAGTGCAGAGAAACACCCCAGTAAGATTGAGGTCGATAACGGCTTGCCATTGTTCAAGTTTCATTCGCATCAATAAAGTATCTTTGGTAATCCCGGCATTATTTACCAAGACGTCAATGCGAGAATATTTAGCCAGAGTTTCTTTAATCAGCCCATCGACTTCTTCTGGTTTCGAGACATCGGCTTGAATTGCGATCGCCTCTCCCCCGGCATCCAGAATAGTTTGCACCACTGCTTCGGCAGCTTCACTAGAGCGAGCATAGTTAACCACAACTTTGGCTCCTACTGCGGCTAAAGCTAAAGCTGTCGCCTTGCCAATTCCCCTCGATGCTCCAGTCGCGATCGCTACTTGATCTTTCAATGACTGTAAATTTTCTGGCATCATTTCCATAATTAACCCTTTTTCCTCTAAAACGTTTCTCCTGAAAGAAAGATACACCAACGGAGGAACGCGGAACAAGAAAATTCAATCTATGCAATATCTTTGATATTGAGCTAGTCTCATAGAAATTATGAAACTAATGTCTTTTACGCCTATGGAAGTTAATGCTTAGATTGGGCGAATCAAAAGAGCTTGATATGTGACAAAAACAAGACAAAATCATAGATCATTAAGAGATAATATCAATTTCTCAAGTTACTAAATTTGAACAATAGATTGCCATTCTACCCAAGTAGAATAAGATTGGTAGTTGCAGTTTGGAAGGTGATTATTGTGGGCGAATTTAACACGGCAGAATTATTGGTCAAATGTCTCGAAAATGAGGGTGTCGAATATATATTCGGTTTACCAGGAGAGGAGAATCTTCATATCCTAGAAGCCTTGCGAGACTCTCCCATTCAATTTATCACCACTCGCCATGAACAGGGAGCTGCTTTTATGGCGGATGTTTATGGCAGATTGACGGGAAAAGCTGGGGTTTGTTTGTCTACATTGGGGCCTGGAGCAACTAATTTGATGACAGGAGTGGCCGATGCCAATCTTGATGGGGCCCCTTTGGTAGCCATCACGGGGCAAGTGGGAACAGATCGTATGCATATCGAATCCCATCAATATCTCGATCTGGTTGCAATGTTCGAGCCTGTCACCAAATGGAATACTCAAATCGTTCGCCCGCAAAATACTTCAGAAATTATTCGTAAAGCTTTCAAACTTGCCCAAGCAGAAAAACCTGGTGCTGTCCATATTGATTTGCCAGAAAATATTGCTGCGATGTCTGTGGGGGGCAGCTATCCTTTGGGACAAGATGGTCGAGAAAAAACCTATGCTTCTTACCGTAGTATTAATGCCGCCGCTGCGGCGATCGCAAAAGCAGACAACCCTCTAATTCTTGTAGGCAATGGTGCAATTAGAGCTCATGCTAATGAAGCGCTGACCGAGTTTGTTACCCAACTGAGTATTCCTGTGGCCAATACTTTTATGGGCAAAGGTGTGATTCCCTATACTCATCCTTTATGTCTCTGGTCGGTGGGTTTACAACAGCGAGATTTTATTAGTTGTGCTTTTGATGAAGCGGATTTGGTCATTGCGATCGGTTACGATCTGATCGAATATTCACCGAAAAAATGGAACCCCCAAGGAAAAACGCCAATCATTCATATTGGAGCTGCTACAGCCGAGATCGATAGTAGTTATATTCCTCTAGTAGAAGTAGTAGGAGATATTTCTGACTCCTTGCTGGACATTATGAAAAAATGCGATCGCAATGGCAAACCTGCGGGGAATATTTCGCGATTGCGTAGTCAACTACGAAAAGACTATGAACGCTATGTTAATGATGAAGCTTTTCCGATTAAACCGCAGAAGATAATTTATGATTTGCGTCAAGTAATGAATCCAGAGGATATTGTGATCTCCGATGTCGGTGCTCATAAAATGTGGATGGCACGGCATTATCATTGTGATTGTCCCAATACCTGTCTGATTTCCAATGGTTTTGCGGCGATGGGAATTTCCATTCCTGGGGCGATCGCAGCCAAATTGGTTCATCCGGATAAAAAAATTGTCGCCGTGACAGGGGATGGTGGTTTTATGATGAACGCTCAGGAGCTGGAAACCGCTTTAAGGATTAAAACTCCTTTTGTTACTTTGATCTTTAATGACAACGGTTATGGCTTAATTGAATGGAAACAAATTAGTCAATTTGGTCATGCCTCTTTTGTCGATTTTACTAATCCTGATTTTGTAAAATTAGCTGAAAGTATGGGTTTAAAAGGATATCGTGTTGAATCGGCGGCGGATCTTGTTCCCATTCTCAAAGAGGCGTTAGCTCAAGATGTTCCTGCTGTTATCGACTGTCCTGTTGATTACAAAGAAAATTTGCGTTTTTCCCAAGAAGCAGGAGATTTAACTTGTGAAGTGAGACTTTAGAGTTTTTAGTCGATATTTCTCATACCAAATTAAATAATGTTCACGACAGATCATGGTGGTAGGGGCGAATTGCCATTCGCCCCTACAGAATCATGTGTTCTATTTCTATTTTAAATTAGTATCACTGACAACAAAGGGTTTATCAAATCCTTTATAGCATACAGCGAAAAAGGCACTCACTAGATAGAGATAAGCGCCTTTTTCAATTGTCTATTCCTTTTGTTTTCTAAGTACTAAACTATTGGCGATTTTCGGTAGTCAAAGCCCAGCAAAGAGCTGGAGACATTAGGATGCTGAAAACAGTTACCATGCCAATTATCAAAAAAATATCACTATTCGCTAAATACATAATCTACCAACCTCTTGTTCGCTCATTTGCAAAGTAAAGTGTTTTGAGGTGCGTTCTTTAAGGATGTACTCCTCACTTCGTCTCTTGGAGATGAGATGAACGAAACCGCATTGCTTCTACTAAGCATGATCCTAGCACACGAAAAGTGATTGATTATACAAAAGTTCACATTTTAAGATTCGATTCTCTTGTGAAACTCGTGAAGCTACAGTGATACTTGCAGATAATTTCCCGATGATTTGAGATAGAGATAAATGCCCAGAGGCTATATTCTAGTCCATAATTGATAACTTAGAACCTCATTATTCCCATCTGTGTTTTTCTAGTAAATTTTCGTGATGATACTTAATACAAGTGTAATATTTGTTTATTAATAAATAAATACAATATACAGTTTGCTGTTCCACGTCAGCATCTCACGAGTTTGCTTCGTTATGTCCGGTTAAACAACGAAGTAATAGGCTTGTCCCTAAATCCCCAAATCCCCAAATCCCCAAATCCCTAAATCCTTACATTTTAATTGGCAGTCTCATTGTGAAAGTTGTCATATTATCTCGACTTTCCAATTGAAGTTCCGCACCTAGAAGTGCAACGAGTTTTTTTACGAGAGCGAGTCCAATTCCTGTCCCGCCATATCGCCAAGGATCAAGGGTTGGAATACGATAAAACTTATCGAAGATCAATTTTTGCTCTTGTGGTGAGATTTCAACTCCAGAATTACTGATACTAAAACAAACTGTTGTTTCCTCGGCCCAAGTTGCAATGGAAATTTTTCCCTCGGCAGGGGTATATTTACAGGCGTTTGTCAGCAGTTCATTAATTACTCTTTCGAGAAGGGTTATATCTGAGTTGATCAGAGATATGGTGCCAGAGTCAGAAATAATTAACTGTTGTTGTTGGTTCTGAATTTGTTCTTTAAATGATTCGGCCAACTTGGGAATCAATAAATTTAGATCAATCCATTCAGGGATTAAAGTTGCACTATCAGCATCGACATAACAGAGAGTCAGTAAGTCATTGACTAATTTATTTTGTTTTTGGCAAGAATTTTTAAAAATATCAAATACTCGTTGGAAATTTTGCGATTGAATTCCTTGATTTCCCTTGGCTTGAATGAGCTTTTCTAAGGTTTGAGATGCGATTAAAATGCTACTCATGGGAGTGCGAAGTTCGTGGGAAATGGTTTTAAGAAAATTGTCTTTGAGGTTATTTAGTTTACCAAGTTCTTCTACTTGGGATTGGGTATTTTTATAGAGTCTAGCCTGACGAATTGCGATCGCACATTGATTGGCTATTTGTTCTACCAAGCGAACTTCCAGCTCATCGAACATTTCCTGGGGCGGTCGTAATAACCACAAGTTTCCCAAAACCCCTCGATTGTCAAAAATTGGACAGACTAGTCTTGTGCAGTGAAGCTTTTTGGGGCTTAATTCTGGGACTTTTTCGACAAATTGTAGAGATTGTTTTTGCAATAGTTGTTGATAGAGTTCTGGAAAATCAGCTATTTTTCTTGTTATTCCTTGGCAGGATGGTTCATTTAGACTACATTCATAAACAATTGTGCCTATTTTCTGTTGGTGATCGTAGAGCTCTATTTTGCAGCGGTCAATTTTTAAAACCTCTCTTACTTCTTGAGTTACTGTTTGCAAAATCTGCGTTTCATCTAAGGTATCCCGTATTTTTTCAGTAATATTGCGAATTAAAGATTCAAATTTAAAGGAACGTTCCAGTTTGGCTGTACGTTTCTGCACTTTTAGCTCAAGATATTCGTTAAGACTTTGAACCTTTTGATAGAGTTCTGCTTGCTGGACAGCAATGCCCACTTGAGTTGTTAGTTGTTTAAGTAATGAGACTTCTGACAAATCCCATTTTCGAGGAGATAGGCAATGTTGCGCAATTAATAGTCCCCAAAGTTGATTTTCTGCCACAATCGGCAACACTAGATTTGCTTTGACTTCAAAACTAGCAAGCATTTCGGCATGACAAGGAGTTAAATTACTATTATAAATATCTTCTACTATCTGTATTTTTCCCTGTCTATATTTTTGAATATGGTTTTCGCTGAAGCAGGGATCTTTAATTCTCGACCCGAAAACTGCTTTGCATGAATCAACTACAGACTCGACTACTACTAAACCACTCCAATCTGGCTCAAAACGATAAACTAATACCCGATCTGTTTTGAGAAACTGTCTAACCTCTTCAACAGTTTGATTGAGAATCAGATCCAATTCTAAAGACTGGCGAATTCTTAAAGCAATAGCAGCAACTAGTTTGTCCCCTTGTGCCTGCAAGGAAAGACTTTCTTGA
The DNA here is from genome assembly GCF_000332055.1 of Xenococcus sp. PCC 7305. GTDB lineage: Bacteria > Cyanobacteriota > Cyanobacteriia > Cyanobacteriales > Xenococcaceae > Xenococcus. Next base: position 19,496 of record NZ_ALVZ01000193.1, read on the forward strand.
GCGACCTGTGAATCAGAATTTGACAAGAGTTTACGTTCAGTTTGGAAAAATTTAGACTCCGCTTAAATAATTTAATATTTTTTTTAACTTTTGTTTGTTTACTTTAACAATTCGTTAAAATGTCTGATTTTTCCAGTCTCCAAAAATAAATAAAAGATTAACTAAGTATTTCTACTCAAGATCCTCTGTTAGATTTGTTAAGCAATATTAAGAAAAGTTGGTCATTGAGGATTAGCGATCGCTAAACGAATGAATAAAGAGGAGTTGTTGAGAAAGTATGCAAAGGGACAAAGAGATCTTAGGTTGACTAATCTTGCTCAAGCAGATTTACAATACGTCAATTTAGTAGGTATAGATTTTAGTCAAGCGAATTTGACTGAAGTGAACTTTACAGGGGCAAATTTGGGTAAGGCCGTTTTCTATCGAACTGTGGTGGAATTGGGCAATTTTAGCCAGTCAGACTTAGGGGAGGCAGATTTGAGGGAGGCGAATTTTAGTCAATCACTTTTTTACAAGGCTTCTTTATTTAAATCTCAATTGCAGAAAGCAAATTTAAATCAGGTTATTGCTATCAGGGCTTTTTTTCGAGATGCCAACTTGAATCACGCTGTTCTGACGTCGGCCAATTTACAACAAGCGAATTTAACCAATGCTGATTTGAGGGGGGCAGATTTGAGCAATGCTAATCTGGAATCTGCATTTTTGGTTGGAGCAAATTTGTTGGGTGCTTCGTTAGTAGATGCTAATCTTGAGCGAGCGATTTTAACTGATGCAATTATGCCTGATGGGACTATTTATAGTGATTCCAAATAAACCCAGAACAATCCATGTAGGGGCGATTGGCCAATCGCCCCTACGATAAAGAAGAAAGACTAGGATATTTGATAGTCAGGAATGGCATTGTCTTCCATATATCTTTGATATTCCTGGCAGGCGCGATCGCATTGCTCCGAGCTCCAACCGCAATATTGCACCAAAGTTGCACTCATGACTGGCAAAAGATCTAAACCGTAGTTCCCGCTCATGGCTAACATGGTTCGTCGACAGGCAATATCGATAAAATTATGAGCAAATTCGTGCCGCACTGCATAAACAATCTGGGCTTTAATATCAGGAAGTTCGGGGCTAATCGGATTTGCCAATTCAGGATCTTCTTTGGTTAGGGCCAAAATTTCTAATGCTTTGGAGCCATATTGGTCACAGAGATAATTTATCCGTTCGGCAGAAACTCCAAAGTTATCCATGGCTTCGGCAATTTTGCGATCGCTAGGCAATAAATACCCTGGCAAAGGTAATTTATCAGTCTGACATGGGAGTGTCTTGCGCTTCATCTTACGCAAAGCAGCATCAACCATTTCCTCTCCGACATTGCGATAGGTAGTGAGTTTGCCCCCAATGAGAGAAATTAGATTTTCCACTCCTTCGAGCTTGTGGTCGTAGAGAATATGTTTGCGGGTAATACTTCCTGGTTTTTTCCCTTCGGAATTTGGTAAAGGACGAACTCCAGAATAAGTGTACACAACGTCATCTCGCGACAAATTGGCATTGACAATAATATTATTGGTTTCCCTCAACAAATAATCGATTTCGTCGTTATCTGCCTTGAACTTATCCAAGTCTCCCTTAAAGGGAATATCTGTGGTACCTATCAGATATTTTCCCAACCAAGGAACAATAAAGAAGGGACGACCATCCGATTTAGCTTCGACGTATAGACTTGTATTGGGAGCGCCAGGAAAAGGGTTAACTATAATATGGCTGCCTTTGGTTCCCCCAATCTTTTTTTTCTGACCAATATTACCCAACTGACAAACTCGATCTACCCAAGGGCCAGCAGTATTAACTACCATAGCTTCGGTACTCCCGTAAACGGAGAAAGTTTCTCCTGTGATTTTATCTTGGCAGGTGAGTTTATTGATTCGCTTTTGATCTTGTTTTAGACCTGTGACCTCTGCATAATTTAAGACTGTGGCTCCTGCTTCTTGTGCGGAGATAATATTTTCCAGGCATAATCTTTCGGCCAGGGCAATCTGGGCGTCATAATATTGGGCCCCTCCAGCCAAATTCTGCTGATCGATGCTGCGAAATAGCTGTTGAAACTTTGATTTGCTCAGCATCCGATGAATCGGCAATGTCTTGTCGTAACTAAACATATCGTAGAGAATCATCCCTGCCCAAATTTTCCAATAGGGTCGAGAGCGATCGCGATAGATGGGAATAGTCAGCAGTAAAGGATTAACTAAATGGGGTGCGGTGTGCAATAAAACTTCCCTTTCTTTGAGAGCTTCTCTGACCAGAGGAAATTCAAAATATTCTAGATAACGTAAGCCCCCATGAATTAGACGAGTAGACCAACTAGATGTGCCGCTGGCAAAGTCTCCCTTCTCAATTAAGATAGTTTTTAATCCTCTTAGCGCGGCATCTCTGGCGACTCCCGCACCATTAATTCCCCCACCAATAATTATCAAATCATATTGATTCTGTTGAATTCGCGCTAAATCTCGCATTTATCCTTGATGGTTAACTTAATATCAAATTTCTTAGTCAATTAAGTTTTAATATAACCCCAAGTTTAGTTTTTCTGGAGAGGTTTGAGTTACCAAGAATAGATTTATATTGTTTTATGCACTAAAAGTTAAGAGTTTTTCTAAAACTTTTTCTCCATGACCTTTGGCTCTGACGTTATTCCAAATATGAGCCAAGTTGCCATCAGGAGCAATTAAAAAAGTAGAACGGACAACTCCCATATATTCTTTCCCCATAAATTTTTTGAGTCGCCAGACATGATAGGCTTCCATTACTTTTCGCTCAGGATCACTCAAAAGTTGTATTTCAAGATTATGTTTGGCAATAAATTTACAGTGAGATGCTTCTGAGTCGGGACTAACTCCCACGATCGCCGCTCCCGCTGCGGAAAACTGCTCTTGCAAGGAAGTGAAGTCAATCGCTTCTACTGTACAACCGGGAGTATCATCTTTGGGATAAAAATAAAGTACTAACCAGCGATCGCGAAAATCATCCAGACTGACTGTTTGGCTGTTTTGGTCTTGGGCTAAAAAATTAGGAGCTTTTTGCCCTATTTTGAGTAGATCGGTCATATTATTAACAAAAAAAACAAGTAATTTTTTGTATAGAAAGATACATTAGATAATATCTCATCGGTCACTGGTTTCGCTGCGCGCAAGTAATGAGTAATAAGTAATGAATCTCATCTTCGTGGGGTCGAGATCTAAGTCGAGATCTAAATAAGATAGATAACCAAAATAATCATAGGATAGGATTTAAGGGGTGATCCCCTGATCAACCATGATTTTTTTACTGAATTTTCCAGGAGTAACCAAAAAATGGGCATTAGTCTAGCAAAAGGAGAAAGAATCTCTTTAGAGAAAGTCGCACCAGGACTTAAAGAAGCTGTTGTTGGGTTAGGTTGGGATACCAATCCGACAGACAGTGGTAGCGATTTTGACCTTGATGGTTCACTTTTTGTTCTTGGCAGTGACGGCAAGTTAATCTCGGACAAACATTTTATCTTTTATAACAACTTAACTAGTCCCGATGCCGACAAATCCATCCAACATATGGGTGATAATCTTACTGGCGCAGGAGAAGGAGATGATGAGATTATCAAGATTAATCTGCAAAAAGTACCTTCTGACATCAATAAAATAGTTGTTACAGTAACCATTCATGAGGCTCAAAAGCGGAAGCAAAACTTTGGTCAAGTTCAAAATGCTTTCATTCGCATTGTTAATCCTCAAGATAATCAAGAGGTAGTCAGATATGATCTGACAGAGGATTATTCCGTGGAGACCGCTTTGATCATGGCAGAAATTTATCGTAAAGATAATGAATGGCGCGTTAATGCTGTAGGTTCAGGCTATGAAGGAGGTTTACAAGCTCTTTTAGATCGTTTCAATAAATAGGATCGGATTATGGCAATTTCTTTGGAAAAGGGACAGCGAATCTCCTTAACGAAAAATGACCCTGGTTTGAGTGAAATAATGTGTGGCCTGGGATGGGATGTTATGCAACCATCTAAAAACAAAGTTTTTGGCAGGGCTAAGGCAAAGAAAGATTTTGATTTGGATAGTTCTGTTATTTGCTTAGATGCTAACCAGAAGCTAGCTGACTTTAAGGACATTGTTTGCTTTAGCAATCTCAAGCATTCATCAGGGGCAATTATTCATTCTGGAGATAATCTCACTGGTCTAGGGGATGGGGACGATGAAGTGATCACGATTAATTTAGCCCAAATTCCTGATCGCATTTCCCGATTAATGTTCGTTGTAAACATTTATAAATGTTTGGAGCGAGAGCATGATTTTAGCTTGGTGCAGAATGCTTTTGTTCGGTTGGTCAATATTGCTGCTCATCAAGAACTGGCTCGCTATAATCTCTCGGGAGAGTCTTATAAAGGCATGACTGGCATGAAATTAGCCGAGGTCTATCGCCATAATGGCGAATGGAAAATGGTAGCTTTGGGAGATGGTTTTCAAGCTAATAATTTACAAGATATTGCTAGTCTTTATGAACAGTGAACAGTTATCAGTGAACAGTTATCAGTTAACTTGAACATATTCTTGACCAGGATAAGTTCGATTTTTTTTTGTTCCAAGACCAGCGCAGAAGATGTGCTTTTTTCCCAAGTATTGTCTCCGACATAGCGATCGCTTTTCTGGGGGAGTTTGTGGCCATAGCGATCGCAGTTTCTGGTTTACAAATTCCCCATTTGACTAGATTCTGCACTCCTACCAATAGGGGCAAAGTAGTTCCGGCTAGAGTTTCATTGTCTAGCCTCGCTGTGCCATTAGTTACAGTTATGGTTCGCTCATCCCAAGGATAAACTCCATCAGGTAATCCGATAGGAGAGAGAGCATCGCTCACCAAGAAAATTCCGCGATCGCCATCACTAGCTTTTAATAATATTTGCATCATGGTAGGACAAACATGATTGCCATCAGCAATTAAGCCACAAAATACTTGAGGATTATTAATGGCTGCGCCCAACAACCCAGGTTGACGATGATGTAAACTCGGCATGGCATTGAAGGCGTGGGTCACCATTGAGGCTCCTTGATCAAAGGCTTGTGCTGCTTGGGTTGCTGTTGCCAAAGAATGACCCAAGCTAATAATAATATTTTGTGATTTTAAGTAGTCAATAGTCTCGAATGTCGGATCTAATTCGGGGGCTAGGGTAATGATTTTAATAATAGATTGGTATTTGCCAATAACTTTTTTGAGATTATCAAGAGTTAAATCTAATAAATATTGTTGGGGATGGGCTCCTCTTTTTTCTTGGTTCAGAAAGGGCCCTTCTAAATGAACTCCTAAGATATTAGCTGTGGCAGCCCCAGCAGATTGGTGGCGGATAAATTCTTCTAGTACCGTGAGCGATCGCTGTATTTTTGCGATCGAAGTTGTGACAATTGTGGGGCAAAAGCCATCTATTCCTTGGTTCCAGAGGAAATTACAAATAGCATCTAATTTAGCGAAATCTTGAATTTCTAAATCAGGAAAGGCTAATCCTAATGCGCCATTAATTTGTAGATCAACTCCGCCTAAAGATAACCAATCACCCTGAAGATCTAAAATATTTTCACTTTTAATTTTTGATGATTCATGACTTGGCAATATATCAATAATTTGCTCTTGATTACCAATGAAAATAGTTTGTAGCTGGCTTTCTCCTATTAATCGAGCATTGATAATTATCTGTTGATTATTCATAAATTAACCTGAGTTCGGGAAAGGTATATTTACAGTAGCCCATAGACGAAATCATTTTTCATGGCAATCTTCATATATTTCCAACAAATCCAAACACTTTAGCTACACCGGCTAATAACGCTGCAATCAATCCTACTAGCACGCCGCGATTAATGAACTCTTGGTTTGCCAATCTTTTGTCTAATTGTTCTACTTTTGTATCTAAAGATTTAATATCCCCTTTAATAGCTTCTAGGGTAATTTGTATATCTTTTTGCCCTTTTTGAAGCTCTTTGAGAATTTCTGCGATGTCTACTTCAATTGTTGGATTACTCATTGTTAATTCTTTTCCCTCCCTACATTAAAGAATAGCGCGATCAGGCAAAGCTTGATTCTTCGAGATCGCGGTCACAAATATTAGTGCGATCGCTCTCTTGTAATCCTCTTAACCCGAACTCAGATTAAATTAGGTATTAGCAAAAAATGTGCTTTTTCTCCTAGTAATAATCCTCTAGAATCAACTATCTTATTAGGGAATTGCTCAAATAGCCAAAGAATTTATACGATGCAAACCCAGGGTCATTACGTCCTCAATCTAGTCCTACTAGGCAAAACAATTGCACCTAAACATAATATTGCTATAACAATTGGGGCAATATTACCTGATATCCCAATTTTTGTTTTTTATCTAATTTCCAAATACATGTATAACATGTCAGAGGCCAAAATTTGGGGAGAAGCCTACTATCAACCAGGTTGGCAAAATATTATCGCTACATCTCATTCTATTCCCATCGCCTTAATTGGGTTTTTGGTATGTTGGCTGTTGGATTGGAAATGGGGGGCAATTTTATGTGTGAGTATGGTTTTTCATTGTTTACTCGATTTACCTGTGCATCATGACGATGCTCATCGCCATTTTTATCCTTTTAGTGATTATCGGTTTTATAGTCCTGTCTCCTATTGGGATATTAACCATCATGCAAGAATTGCTGGAGGAGTGGAAGCAGCTTTGGTGTTGATCGCGAGTCCAATAGTGATGGGGCTACTCAAAACTCCCTATACTAAGGGAATTTTAATTGTTATTGATGTCGTATATATTCTCCTTTATGGATGGATGTTAGGGATTAATGTTCTAAACCTCAAGTCTCTCAAAACATGGGGTTTAATTTTGCTTGCTTTGGTAACTCCGTTAATAATTTTTGCTAGTACCAGTAAGGAGCAAAGTCTCAAGAAGTTTCAATATTACAAAATGACTTTATGGAATAAGTTGAGTAATAATAAGCTGAGGTAGCTCTTAATAGAAGCTGTATTCCTCTGTATATTTGTGTTGGGCGATCATCGATATTATCTAGCAAATCAGAAATCTTCTCAAAGAAAATTAGCACTCTCGCTTCAAGAGTGCTAAATTTGCATATGAAAACTTGATGTCTAATACTTGCAACTTTATGGCAAAGATTGTTTCCTTTAATGAGAACTCTAGAAAGTCATTAGAAAAAGGGGTTAATGCCCTAGCTGATGCTGTAAAAATCACTCTCGGCCCTAAAGGTCGTAACGTTTTACTTGAAAAGAAATTTGGCGCACCCCAGATTGTCAACGATGGGATTACGGTTGCCAAAGAAATTGATTTAGAAGATCCCCTAGAAAATACTGGAGCCAAATTAATCCAAGAAGTGGCTTCTAAGACCAAAGATAATGCAGGAGATGGTACAACTACCGCAACTGTAATTGCTCAAGCTCTAATCCAAGAAGGATTAAAAAATGTTGCTGCTGGAGCTAATCCTGTTGCTCTCAAAAGAGGCTTGGATAAAATTACCAACTATTTGGTTGATGAGATCGGCTCTGTCGCAAAACCTGTTTCCGGTGATGCGATCGCTCAAGTAGCAACTGTGTCTTCTGGTAATGACGAAGAAGTTGGTCAAATCATTGCCGAAGCGATGGAAAGAGTTACCAAAGATGGTGTCATCACTGTTGAAGAATCAAAATCTTTGGCAACTGAGCTTGATGTGGTAGAAGGGATGCAAATCGATCGCGGTTATGTTTCTCCTTATTTTGTAACTGACCAAGAAAGACAAATTGTCGATTTTGATAATCCAGCAATTTTAATTACCGACAAGAAAATTAGCGCGATCGCAGATCTAGTGACTTTGCTAGAAAAAGTAGCTCGTGGCGGTCAACCTTTGCTAATTATTGCTGAAGATGTTGAAGGTGAAGCTTTAGCAACTCTTGTGGTAAATAAAGCTCGCGGCGTCTTAAATGTCGCAGCTATTAAAGCTCCTGGATTTGGCGATCGCCGTAAGCAAATGCTTCAAGATATCGCAATTCTCACAGGTGGTCAGCTAATCTCGGAAGAGGTTGGTCTTAACCTAGAAACAGTAGAAGTAGAAATGCTTGGTACTGCGACCAAAGTTACCATTGACAAAGAAAATACCACTATTGTCTCTGGAGCTGGCAAAGGGGAAGAAATTCAGAAACGAGTAGAACAATTGCGTAAGCAACTTGCTGAAACCGATTCTGACTATGACACAGAAAAACTTCAAGAAAGAATTGCCAAGCTAGCTGGTGGCGTTGCGGTTATTAAAGTGGGTGCAGCAACCGAAACTGAGCTTAAAGATCGCAAACTTCGCATCGAAGATGCCCTGAATGCTACTAAAGCAGCAGTTGAAGAAGGTATTGTTCCTGGTGGTGGCACAACTTTAATCTACTTGGCACAAAAGGTTCTTGACTACAAACCTCAACTCACTAACGACGAAGAAAAAGTTGCAGCGGATATTTTCGCTAAAGCTTTGGAAAGACCTTTGCGCCAGATTGCTGATAATGCTGGGGTCGAAGGAACAGTGATTGTTGAGAAAGTCAAAGAGACTGATTTCAACATTGGCTACAATGCTCTTACCGCAGAATTTCAAAACATGATCGAAAGCGGTGTGGTTGACCCTGCTAAAGTAGTACGTTCTGCTGTGCAAAATGCTGCTTCAATCGCAGGTATGGTCTTAACTACCGAAGCTCTTGTTGTCGAGAAACCCGAGCCTGAAGCTGCGATGCCTCCTGGTGGTGGCATGGGCGGCATGGGCGGCATGGGTGGCATGGGCGGCATGGGCGGTATGGGCGGCATGGGCGGCATGGGCATGATGTAGTCCAAGCTGATTTCCTTAGCTGTTCTAGTGATTGGCGATCGGGTAAAGTTTGTATTGCCCAGTCTCTAATTACTAGCCCTCAATTAATTTCCAACACCCAATTTTGAGACCATAGAGGATTTTTACGATTATCTTCTATGGTCTTTTTGGAGGATGATAAGGTTTTACTTAATCTGTCTTTTATCCTCATGATCATAGGTCTAAAACCCCGCCCTAAACTTCACTAGGAAGAGAATCGCTATATTTCGATGTAATTTCCTTTGTCATCGTAATTTATACATTTGGGATAACCTCCTGCTTGCCAGAGTGCATCTAAAGAAGTTCGTAAGATTTCTGCTGGTCTTTCACTAAATTCACGAACGATAACTCCTGGGGTAATTAGGTCTGTTTCAGGAATTGGATAGAATAGTTCTCTATATCGGCTAGTACTATCAGGCATCATTACACATTCTTCGATATTTATTAGAGATAGAAAGACAAATATGGGAGGAGTAAACCCTTGGTTTTGCAAAAAGCTTAAATATTGTTTTAATGCCGTGAGAGTTTGACTTTCATCGTAGGTAAAATAGAGCTTATTAAGACCTTCTTGCTTTTGAATGCCCAAATTCCTTACGGATTCGATAATGCCATTTCTAAATAGCTGTAGATAGCCATTCATCAAGGGATAGGTAAACTGATCAAAATAGAGGAGACCGTCAAAGTTATATCGCCAATCACCTTCGCGAAAATCAATGGGAGTGGGTGGATTGTTATTGGCAATATTTTCTAAATCCAAATACTGAAAGTTAGTTAAAGAAGACAAGGGAATAATATGTAGAACTAGTGCATCTTTTTCTCTAAGTTTTACAGGAGTTTTGCTAGTTCGAATTTTTTCTAGTCTGGCTGTTCTAAATTTATCTATTTGAGCGATCATTGTATCTGACGCGAGAAAAGCTGAACGAATCTCCTGAATATCCAATGAGTAATTTCCCGCATTACTGCGACCATAAAAATGTGACATTTGATTGTAAATAACTCTATGGGGTGCTGTCCAACTTTGGGGAACCCGAATAATTAATATTGATTTGTCCTCAAGGGTAATCTCGTGAAACTGAATACCTGTAATTTTGGGTTCAATGCCATCTTGAATTTTACTTTGATATTTTGTGGAAAAATCTTGAAGGTTAAATTTATTAAGACCAGTAATTTGAGGAAGAGTTGTCTGGTTATTTTTTTGTGTTTCTATGCCATAAATCAGATCACCACCAATACTATTGGCCAGGGCACAAATATCTATTAAGAAATTAACATTTTCGTCTTTATGATCATTTGGTATGTCTCGCTTGTAATGAATTGTTTTTCCGCCCGTTACTTCATTAGCTACTAATCTTTGGATATCAGAAATTGTAATCTGATCTATATTTTTGGGGATCATCAATTTGTGTTTTATGTTTAAATTTTTATATTTAAATTGAAGGCAGAAGGTAACTGGCATAGTGGGAGAATTAGACTTACCACTATGCCCTGTTCCACTTAAAGAAGTGGAGGAATTCAACCTAAAGGGATAAGTTAGAAGTAGTTTTATCCCTCTGCCCTCTGCCTTCAAGGGCGAAGCCCCGTTAAAATGCAAAATTCTGAATTCACTTTTTATGTTGAGTTGTTTTTGTTTATATCTTTATTCTATTACTAAAAAATGACATGAAAATGACAGTCTTTCGTCTCTTAGATTCATGGAAGACATCTTGTTTGTGATCTATCAAAAAAAAATCAAGAACTGATCAAGATTTATAATTTGTTACGTAAATTTAGTCTTAAAGCGAATTAATTTATCTGGTCATTGGTAATTCAATAGTGAAAGTTGTGCCTTTACCAATGCTACTTTGGGCAGAAATATGACCATTGTGAAGTCGAATAATTTGTTTTGCGATCGCAAGCCCTAGGCCGAAACCTTTTTCCTGAGTTTTTCGAGCTGATTCCACACGATAAAAGCGTTCAAAAATTTTATCTAAGTTTTCTTGGGCAATTCCTCTGCCGTTATCAATAATTTTAATAGTAGCAATCATTTCATTCTGAGATATTTGCAATTGGATCTTGCCCCCTTCGGGAGTATATTTGCGGGCATTATCTAATAAATTTTCGATTACTTGGGCGAGTAAATCTGATTCGGCGTTACAGAAGACTGGGCGATCGGGTAATAATCTGGTGAAGTGGAGAGATGAATCGGCAATTGATTCGCTCAAGCGATCGCTAATGTCTTTTAAAAAGGGCACTAAATCAATTTTTTGTAGATTCTCTGCTTGATTCATACTTTCATAACGAGCTAGAGATAGGAGGCGAGTCACCAAATTGTTATTGGATTTGGTTAATTCAACAATTTTTTCTAGTCTTTGGCGGATTTTCGGGGAGTCAGATGTAGGAGTTAGTAGGCCAACTTGGGCATTGCTGAGAATGGCGGCTAAAGGGCCTCGTAATTGATGGGACGCATTGGCGGTAAATCTTTCTAGTTGTTGGTTGGATCTATGGAGTTGTTGGTTTAATTGTTGTAATTCAGTTTGTTTGAGAGCTAATTCGTGATCGAGACTGAAGAATAGTTTAACTGCTAGTAAGGAGCCTAAGATCCCGATCGCAACAAAGAGACAAACGAGCAAGAATCCGCGATCTTGATGCTCTTCGAGATGTTGCCTATTTTCAACTAAGGTGGCATGCTCTTCCTGGGCCAAATTTTCGATACGATGATGTAATTCTGCGATCGCATTATCACTTTCTTCGATCCATTGTTCTAATTCTTGAGGTGGTAATGAGCCTGTTGCGGCAGCTTCATCCAGAATATTGCTTAATAAGGCTAAATGTTGTTCACTAAATCTTTCGATTTCGGTTAATTTTTCTTTTTGTGAAAGATTCTCTTCAACACTTTCGGGCAGATTTTCTATATGTTCGGGAACTTCTACAATGGCTTTGTTATAACTTTCGAGAAAAGGTGAATGTTCTGTCAGGACGTAGCTTTGGACTCCCCATTGAGCATTGGCTGTGCTTTGTAATAGGTTTTTGGATATGGAGCGAATTATGGCCAGGCGATCGAATACTTCTTCGTCTTCTATGAGATCAAAGTGGCTCCAGCTTACTGTGGGGAGGGAAACTGCAAAACAGGTTACGGGAATAGCTATGATGATCATTCCCCGCTGACGGACGGAGAAGTTTTTCCAGGTTTTTCGTAATTTGTTTAAGGGGGATTGGTTCATTACGGCACAGTCACTTCTAGATTCCTAACTTTTATTTTTCCGTTTTCTAATGACCAAATCGCATCTGCAAGAGCAAGGCGTTCAGGCCGATGGGTGATAATGAGCACTGTCCCATCATGATTTTCTAACACTCGATCTACAATAGTCGTTGCTTTAGGATCTAAATTAGCGTCAATTTCATCAAGTAGCAAAATTTTGGGGTTGCCTAAAATTGCTCGCGCTAAACTGATTCGCTGTCTTTGTCCTGCTGATAATCCTTTGCCTCCTTCAGCAATTTTGGTTTTTTCTCCTTGGGGCAATTCGGCTAACAATTCATTAATCTCGCATAGTTGCCAGACCCGAGCTATTTCCTTTTCATCTGCTCTGGGATAGCGATAACGCAAATTTCTGCCAATACTACCGCGCAATAAGGGCAGGTCTGGGGAGGCCATTCCAATATTACGACGCAGAGAAGCAAGACTATGGTTGGCGATGTCCTGTCCATCTAGATAGATAGAACCATTCTCTGGATCTATAAGACGTGCTGTTAGAGATAGTAAAGTAGATTTTCCTGCTCCATTGGAACCGACTAGGGCAATCACCTGTCCCGGCTCTGCTCTGACTTTGACTTGATTTAATATGCCACCAAAACTAACATGGTCAAATTCCAAGCTTCCTTGAGTCACTTCTAAAGCGATCGCATTAGGTATTTCTGTTATCAGATTTGGGGTTTTGAGAAATTCTTGGATTTTGCGCCGAGATACTCGCGAATTATGCCAATATTCCTGGATTCTTCCGAGATCTCTCAACGGCGGCATGAGAAATCCCAAAATTGTCATCGCACCGATAATGGTTCCTGGAGTTGTCCTGCCTAAAGCTACCTCTCTAGCTCCAACTAATAAGGCGACCGCTGATGCTAAGGATAATGTTGCTTCTGATAATCCTCTTAGCTGACTGGCTAAAGCTCCTCGATTCACCATTGCGGTTTCGAGAGCACGGCTACGACTGGTTAGTCGCTTTTTTTCTCGGTGGGATTGTCCGAAAATTTGGACTACTGCGATCGCGGATACTTTCTCATTAATATCTCCTGCCAATTTGCTGACATGATAACGAGCTTCTTGCGCGGCAGTTTGTAAGTTTTTGCCCCGTTGCCAAGCTATGAATGCACCTAATAGTAAAATTAGAGTTGCGATCGCGGCAATCTGAATATTAATTAAAGACAGGGCAATTAATGTCACGACAGTATTAACAACTGCCACGATAATTCTGGCCAAACCAAAACTTACCCATTGCCGCAAGGAGGTTAAATCTCCGACAAAACGCAAGGTTACACCTCCCTGACTTCTGGTTTGTAATGCCCGAGGAGACATCATAGCTAGTTTGCGATACAAAGTCATACGGACACTATAGGCATAGCTTTGCCCCATTTTGACTGCATCAATCCGTTCGGTGATTCTCAACCAAGCCAATGCGATCGCAGTTCCTATGAGTCCTAAACCAAGATAGACTGCATCTTGATTAAAGTTGGGACTAGTATTCCTAATTAGATTATCAAAAGCCAACTTGACTAATTGAGCATTGGCAACGCTCATCATAGCTTGGATAAATCCATTAAATATTAAGCGCGTCAAAATTCTTCGGAGGCGGCGATTATCTAAAGCTTTAGGGATTTTCATTTATTAAACTGGCAAGGCTAGTTGAGGTGTGGGGAGATAGGAAATAAGAGATGCTGCTTCTGCACTAACCATTTCTGGGGTGAATACTGGTAAATCACAGGCTTTTTCGGTTTCTCTTGTTGCTAGAGGGGAAGTTGTGACTCTGCCGCTAATTCCTAAAACTGGTATGTCGTAATCCTGGATTATTTTGACTCCTGCTGCTGCCCCCAAGGCATTACTAGTCGCAAATATTACGCCATCGACATTGCGACGAAAAATCGATGATGCTAGTAAATTGGCTGTTTCTTGTTGATATAAACCATCGGCAATCTCGATGACAATGGCTTCAGAACCCAGAGTTGCCAGATGATTAGTCAGAGTGGAAAAAATCATTTCAATATTTTTGGCTGAAATTTTATAGGTCGTGGGAAATCCAATATCGGTAAAATCAAAAACTTTAAAAGCTCCCGCATCTTTCATCATGCCCACATCATTCCCTGCACCTGTTCCCGTTACTTTGGCTGCTCCGACTTTCCAGCCTGCTTCGACCAAACCTTTGATCAAATAAGCAGCAGTGGTGGTTTTTCCTGCGTTCATTGAGGTGCCCAATACTGCCAAAATCAGAGGTTGATTGCCAATGAAATTGGTTAGCGGTAATGACCATTGAGCTAGGTTTAGGGGTTTTCCTTGGTTATCGCCTAATAACCCAATAGGAATAATCGATGTGGGAATGTCTATTTTGTTATGTTGGGAAATTACTTTGGCGGCGACTCCTCCAGCGGCGACTAAATGACAAGCGGATAAATCACGAGGGATTTCGGCTTCAAATTGATCTGGGGCATAGCGATCGCCGTAAGAAACAATAATTTCATCACCTGGAAATAAGTAAGATTTCCGTCCAGTGGCTAATTCAATTTTGGTATGATGTCCGACTTCTGCTATTTTCGCGAGGACTAAGCTGCCAACTTGGGGGGCGATATTGCCTCGTAAGAGGGTTGCTACTTGATCAAAGTTAACGCGATGAGTTGTGTAGGCGGCTTTGGCTTGTTGAATACGTTGGGAATTTAGAGGAATAATCTGCATCATTAATCATTAATTTGTGAAGAACAATTGTTATATTCGCGCACAAATATGTCATGAATATGACAGGTCTCAGTTATCAAGTTTTTCCTTAAATTTAAGCATCATGCTATTGAAAACATCATGATAATTCTGATATCCTTACAGAATAGTTATTATAGGTTTATAGCAGTTGTTCAACATAAATTTTCCCCTTTCAACTTTCGTTGCAACTTTTTCCATGCTAATAGCTGGATGTACTTTCCCCTCTAAAATAGAAGCTAATAATGAGGAAAAGCAAAATGTGGATACTTCTTTTTGTCCTGTTCTGGAAAGTCGTAATTGGCATGCCTGGATCGATCGCGTTGCTGAGAAGGAACCCCGTTTAAATATCTCAGGAGAGGTCGATTTACCTAGTCCTGGCTATATAGTAGAAGTCCAACCAGGAATTCTCGATCGCAGACAACCACCGGCTCAAAGGCTTTCGCTATCTTTTACTTCTCCTGAAGGTGTTGTCGCTCAAGTAATAACGCCGACAAAGGTAAGTTATACAATGCCGACACCGATCTTAGAATATCGCTCGGTAATGATTTACTGTGGGGACAAACTACTGGCAGAAATTCCTGATGTGACTCCACAAGAAACAGCTTCACTTCCAATTAAGGTTGGCACATTCACGAGCGATGAGTTGTTTGATGCTGGAGGAGGAGGTTGTGGAATGACTTTATGGGAATCGAAGACTGATGTTCAACAAGCAGGATTTTTATTTTTCCATGGGATAGAAGATGGGGCGGCATTTATGGTTTTTGATGAAAATCTAACTACTTTGAGTCGAACAACTGCTGAGGGCCAAGAGTTTTACGGACAAAAAACAGAACAAACCTTTGTTACAGATGATCAAGCCATTACTGTTCAAGTGAAAGTTAATTTGGGTGCTGAGGGAGAGATTGAATCGGTGGGTATTCCTAATGGTTTAATTACCGTTACTACTCAAGGTAAGACAAAGGAATTTTTTGTAATGGGAGATGCTGGTTGCTAATTTGATCGTTTATCAAGTTAGGTTGCTAATTTGTCTTTTGTTGATAAACGATACCCTTTACCGTAAATTGTCTCAATCCAATCTTGAGCATCAACTTTTTTCAACCTATTTCTTAATCGACGTACCAAAGTGCTAATTGCATTGCTTTCGGGTTCTGTTCCCCATTCCCAAATAGATTGTTCAAGTTGACCGCGGGTTAAAACTTGACCCCGATGACGTAAAAAATATTCTAGTAACTGAAACTCTTTTACCGAGAGCTCGATGGTAATTCCTTGTCTTTCGAGCTTCATGGTTGATAAATCTAAGTTCAAATCTCCCAGACTGAGAATATCACCTTGCCACAGAGGAGAACGTCTTCCTAAAGCTCGAACTCTCGCCAATAATTCTATGACATCAACAGGTTTAACCAAATAATCATCTGCTCCAGCATCTAGCCCTGTTACCTTGTCTGTTGTAGTATCTTTTGCCGTTAACATTAATACAGGCGAAGCTTTACCCATGGTGCGATATTTTTGACAAATCTCCACTCCGCTTATGCCTGGCAACATCCAGTCCAAGATTAATAGATCATAGTCTTTTTCTGATATTAGCCATTGGGCTGTTTCTCCATCTGCTATTCCATCAACAACATGCCCTACCTGAGCTAGTGCCACCTGAAGTGGTTCTAATTGTTCTGGATCATCTTCTACTAACAATATCCTCATGATACTAAATTAAAATAATAAATTTCGAATATTTATGTGTCAAAATTAAACTTATGGAACAAATAATGGATTGTTTCTAATATTGGGCTGAGTCAATATAATACTGGGATTTTAATTATTTTTTGGGTAGATTTTAGTTTTTATGTGTCAGAATTAAATTTCTGAAACAGGAAGGAAATAATCGCGATGCTTATTGAAGGAAAAAAATACACCTATCGTCAACTAATGGCTGAAACTGGTCTATCTCGAAGTACTCTTCATCGCAGAATTAAGGCTTTGAAGGATTCTAATGTGCCAATTACCCTCGGTGCGATCGCAAAATTTCCGACTAATTGGGCGTTTCATGATGAGGAGGGCAATTATTATTCATCGAAAACCGACTATGCGATCGCGAAACAGATTCCCTATTACCAAATGTTTCAAGATTCAAGTTCTGAGGCAAAAGAATAAGGTGTCGGTTAAAATTAGGCTTCAAATATTAGCTGTAGATAGCGCCGAAACTGTTTCACAGATCTAGCCATCAGTTGGGCGTCTTGGAGTGATTTAGACAAGATAAAACCCCCTTCGATAATCGACATAATCATTTCCGCCAATTCCCCCGCATCAGTTTCTATCCGTGGCGGATACTTCTTCATGATTTGTTTAATCCGATCTTCGTAGAGCTGTTTCCATTTTATGAAGCTATCCGCAATGAACTCGCTAATGGATTCATTAAACTGTTGACTTTGATAGACATAGGAGGCAAAAATACAGCCTTCAGGGGGCTCTGACCATTCCTCTATCACCTCTTCAAATAGCTTCAGGAAAATCAGCATCGACTGCAAAGGATCGTCGCTCAACTCATCAGCACGCTTTGAAAGCTGTTCAAATAATTGATAGTCTTTGGCCCAATATCTTTCTACTAAAGCGCGAGCTAACTCGGCTTTGTTTTTAAAGTGATAAAAAAAGGCACCTTTGGTGATTTCTGTGGCTTTTAGAATGTCATCGATTGATGTCCCAGCGAAGCCCTGCTTGAGAGTTAGGGCTTCTGCATTGGCGAGAATGCGTTCTTTGGTCTTATTTTTTGTTTTTGCTGGCATAAATATTCTCCTCTACAAAAAATATTATACCAACTGGTTTGTAAAAAGTATTGCTAGTTTCATTCTACTTAGTTTACTGTTACTTCTCTATTTTCTCTATCTAGTAAGGCTTTTCCTGCGCAAGGCTCATTTTAGAGCTTGTTGCGAATTGTAAAATATTTTTGCTGTACAGACTAGTTGGTATAGCATAAAAAAGTGAACAATAATTCTTTGAGGAAAAAATTATGACTACTGCAACAAACCTAAAAGCTTCAGGTATTTTGAATGGTATTGATCTCGACTATCTTGGGCAAACCATCGCCGCAATCAAAGAAGATCCAGCTAAAGCGATGACTAATTTCCGCGTTACAAGTACCTGGCAAGGGCAAACTGTCAGTGAAACTAAAGTGGAGTCCTATATGATTGGAGGGGAAGAAGTCAAACGAGAGTTTAAATTTCGAGTTGACGAACCATTGGAACTCTGTGGTACCAATACCAATCCCAACCCTCAAGAGTATCTAATGGGTGCTTTGAATGCATGTATGATGGTCGGTTATGTGGCGGCTTGTGCTCTTAATGGCATCAAACTTGAAAAGCTAGCAATTGAAACAGCAGGAGACATCGACCTACGAGGTTTCTTGGCTATCGATCAGCATACGATTCCTGGCTACGATCAAATTTCTTATACTGTGCATATTAAAGGTGATGGCACACCTGAACAATTCGAGCAGATTCACAATTTTGTCAAGAAAACTTCTCCTAATTACTACAATATTGCCAGTGCAATCTCGCTAAATTCGCAGCTGGTGGTTGAGTAGTAGTTAGTTCTTGAATTCAATTAGAATAAATAATCATAAGTGAATGTCATCAGGAAGGTCAATTGAGCGACAATTACAAAAAGATAAATAATGACTTTGGGTCTGAAGATTGAAAGCATTAAGCCGATCGCTTTGATATCTATCGTGGGGCCAAAGACGAGAAATGCTAGCAGAGAACTACTGGTAAAGGTTCCGGCAAAAGACAGGGCAAAAAATGAATCAACTGTAGAGCAAATAGAGACGATCGCAGCGAGAAACATCATAGCCAGAATCGAAGTTATACTATCTTGCCCTAACCCAAATACTACTTCTCGGGGAACAAAGACTTGAATGATAGCTGCGATCGCGCTACCGATGATGAGCATGCCCCCTAGTTCTTGAAATTCTTGATTGACATTCTCTAAAAATAATCGCAGTTTTCTCGAATGGAATATCTTTCTCTGTTTCTTTCTGCGGTAAGGGTTAGTAGTTAAAGATTGATCCATTACTTGAGTCTTTCCTGCATTGTTCAGCAAAAAAGTACCTGACTGTAGCAAAAAAGGAACCTCATCTGGTTCGGAAAAAGTAGTCGGCGCGTTATTGCATTGTAAATTGAATTTAAGACGTTTTTCTAGCGCAGGATGGAGTAAGCCCTGAGCATTTTTCTGGACGCTAAATATAATGCCTACGGTAGTAGCAATGATTAAGGAAAATACCACCCTTAAGATCACAATCTGGGGCTGATCACCAAAAGCTACCCAGGTCGCCCAAATTACCACAGGATTTATAGTCGGCGCTGCCAAGAGAAAGGCGATCGAAACTGCGGGGGACACTCCCTTTAAGAGTAATCTTCTGGCTACAGGAACATTGCCACATTCACAAACTGGAAATAGAAACCCAATACAGCTCCCGACCAAGGCTCCTAAAATGGGGTTTCGGGGTAATTTGGCAATTAAATTTCGTTCATCAACTACTAATAATAAAAAGCTAGAAAGTAATACTCCTAACAATAAAAAAGGAATAGCTTCGACTAATAAACTGACAAACAGCGTAAATGCATTGTGTAATTGACTTAATTTGATCATAAAAAAGCGATCGCTATTTTGCCATTTAGTGACTAAAGCTTCTTGAGAGACTAGGGAATTTATCCATTATAGGTTTTAGTTAAGAAGCATTCTTTATTACAAAATGACATCCATCAACAATCCTGGGCGACCCAGATGAAACCCCTGGGCATAATCTATTTTCAAATCTTTTACGATATCCAAAATAGTCTGATTTTCGACGAATTCAGCCACTGTTTTCACTCCAATGCTATCTGCTATATAGTGAATTGCCTCCATCATCACAATTGAAGTTTTATTTTCTGGTAATTCCTTGATGAAAGAACCATCGATTTTCAAATAATCCAGAGGTAATTTTTTTAAGTAACCGATAGAGGTCATTCCCCTACCAAAGTTATCCAAGGCAAAACTACAGCCAATATTTCTGACTTTAGCAATAAATCTAGCTACTTTAGGAAAATCATCAACAATGAGGGTTTCGCTAATTTCAAAACATAATAAGTGAGAAGGAAGATTGTAATTGATTAGTTTGTGAGACAAAAAATCTAAAAAAGATTCGTTGTTAAGAGATGCTCCTGAAAGATTAATAGAAAAACGATAATTTTGCCAAGAATGGTTCTCATTGTTTTCGGCAAGAGTTTTTAACAGATTATCGATAACCCAAAGATCAACATCTGCCATAAGAAAATTGTCATTTGCTATTTCCAAAAAGACATCGGGGGCGATAATTTGATCCTTTTCATCTGTTAGACGTAATAAGATTTCAAAATATTTTGTGGGATCTTTTCCCAGCAAAAGTTTAATCGGTTGAGCATAGAGACTAAACAGATTTTTTTCAAGGGCTCGGCGAATACGTTTAGCCCAACGGGATTTGAGTTCTTGGTGATCTTTAGCTTTATTGATTGAGTTGGGATAAACAGCAAGACAATTGCGACCTCGCTCTTTTGCCTGATATAAAGCCAGATCGGCAGCTTCTACTAATAGCTGGGGCGCATCTTCAGTATTGGGAACAGTACTAGCAACCCCCAAACTAATGGTGACCATAGAGTCTACTAAAGAATTTATATGGGGAATATTTAGTTCTTGGACAGCAATTCTGATCGTCTCAGCAACTCTGATTGCCCCCGATTGGGGAGTGTGGGGCAAGATTATGGTGAACTCTTCTCCTCCATAACGAGCTAAAACGTCAGCAGGTCTTTTTAATACTTTAGAGATGGCTTGTGATACCTTTTGTAGGCAAGTGTCTCCTTGTTGATGACCGTAGGTGTCGTTGTAAATTTTAAAGCAGTCTACATCACAAAGAATCAATGATAGGGGTGCAGAAATGCGTTGGAGTCTGCGCCACTCTAGATCCAGTTGGCGGTCAAAATAACGACGGTTATAAACTTGAGTTAAAGAATCTAGAAGAGCAAGATCAAATAATTGCTGGAAAAGCAGTCCTTGTTGAACACTAATCGCCAACTGATTTGTTAATGCTTTGAGTAAGGTTATATCTTCTGCTTGCCATTTTTGAGCTGACTTACCTTGATCGAAAATTAACCAGCCCCATAAATTATTATTATTTGTGATCGAGCTTGTTATGGCTGGTTGGGTTGAAGCGCAATCGCATTGCTCGGGGTAATAATCTTTGATTTGATGAGAGTTAATTAAAATAGGTGCAATTAATCGTGATTGGGTGTTTGGCAGGATCTCTGTTGGGGAAAAAGTTTCTCTGCTACTTTTTTCGATAATTCGGATATTTCCTTGCAGATAAAATTGATTTTCTTCGGGATTAGCATAGAAACAATCGTGATTAATAGTTTCTTTTTCGTTAAGGTTAATGTCTTCAGCAGAATTATAGGCTTTAATCGAAATTTTTTTCTGATTGATAACTGCCAACCAAACTAGATCGCAATTGAAGAATGAGCGAATTTCTTTAGTTGCCGTGTTCAGAATTGATTGTAAGTCTAGGGATTTGCGAATCTGATTACTGATTTTGAGTAATAATTTCTGTTGTGCGGCATCTTTGACGATACGTTGATGTAAATTTTGTAGGGAAAGATGATTTGTAATTCTCGCCAGTAATTCTTCTCGATCTATTGGTTTAGTTATGTAATCAACTGCTCCCAAATTAAACCCTTTTAATTGATTTTTGGTTTTGGTCAAAGCAGTCATAAAAATAATGGGAATATCTTTTGTCTTCGCATTGGCTTTTAGATGACGACAGGTATCAAATCCATCAATATCTGGCATCAAAACATCTAAAAGAATTAGATCTGGATGAGCGGCTAATGCTGTTTTAATAGCTTTTTCTCCACTATAGGCGACTAAGACCTTATATCCATAGCTTTTTAGGTATTGAAATGCAAGCTGTAAATTATTAGGAAAATCATCAACAATCAATATTGTTTTAGGTAAGGGAAAATTCACCAAAGAATGCATGTATTTTGATCCTTAAAGCGCGATCGCAGAAAACGGCTATTCAACTATAACTCTTCTAGATCTTTATATTTTGTAGTTCAAGAGATGATTATTTACTTTCATGAAATTTTCTCTTGTTTTTCATGATATTTCTTATATCAGTAGAATATGGAATTTCGCCTAAAACAAGAAAATTTATGGAGAAAATGGGAATTATTCAGTTATATAGCTTTTCTTTGGTTGTTAAGTTTTGTAAAATTTTCTTGATAATTTTAATCAAAAATAAAACTTTTGAGGAAATTTTCTAGTTGATGTTGTTTAAAACTCATAGCAAGCTTTCGCACTTCTTGGCCGAAAGAACTTAATTGCTCATCCAAAAATTCCAGGGAATTTATTTGTTCTTCAATCGCTTCTATATCTCCTATATCGGCCAGTTCTAACAAGTTCATTAATTCCTGTTGAGAAGGAGTCATAGGAGAAGCTAAATTATCCTGGTTTTTAGAAGACTCACATAGTTGCTCCGCCAAAGGCAAATAACTAGCTAATAACTTTTGTAGTTGTTCTAAGTCTATGGGTTTAGATAAAAAGCCATGGCAGCCAATTTTCGCCGAATTGGAAATTAGTTGGCTATCAGCGGAGATCATGATAATCACTGTATCTCGAAGTTGAGAATGTTCTTTTAGTTTAGTAATCAGGGCTACACCATCCATTTTTGACATCGCCACATCAACAATAATGACGTCGGGGCGAAATCTTGTCGCTACTGTCAGACCAACTTTGCAATCATTAGTCTCTTTTACAATAAATCCCCAGGATTGTAGGCAATTGACCAACAAATTGCGATTATCATCACTGTTGTCTACTACTAAAATTTTCCGGGGTTTTTGTAATTGACGAGTCGCTTGAGACGATATGTTATGCAGCTTGGGTTTTATATAAGCATCAAGACCCAACATGTCTAGGTCAAACCAAAATTTGCTCCCTTGATTTACTTGGCTTTCTAGTTGGATTTCACTACCCATAAGTTGAATAATATTCTGGCTAATCGTTAATCCTAAACCTGTGCCTTCATATTTTTGGGCGTTATCATTCAATTGTGTAAAAGGAGTGAAAACTTCGGCGATTTGCTCAGTGGGAATGCCGATGCCTGTATCTTCGATTTGGAATCGGATTTTTTTTAAGGATCTATTGTGTGGAGTATCAGATGTTGGCGAATTATGATCTTGTATATGATCAACTTTAAGGGTTATGCTTCCTGTATCGGTGAATTTTATGGCGTTATTCAGTAAATTATCTAAAACCTGTCGTAGTTTGGTTTCATCCGCCTGAACTATTATCGGCAGGTCAGGCGAGATTATGGTCTTAAAATCCAGCCCTTTTGGTTGAGTGCGGATCACGAAAACTGTAACTATTTCATTTAAAAAGTCTATTAAATGAAAATCCCGGAGCTCTAATTCCAGCTTCTCGGCTGTGATTTTAGAGTAATCTAAGATGTCATTGATTAGATTAAGTAAATGTTGACCTGAATGGTTGATGATGTCTACATAGCTTAGTTGTTTTGAGTCGAGCTTATGGTCTTGTTGTAAAAGATGACTAAAGCCTAGGATGCTAGTTAAGGGAGTACGTAATTCATGGTTCATCTGAGCGATAAAAACGTCCTTTGCTCGATTGGCTGCTTCTAGTTGGGCGCTTGCTCTTAGAGAATTTTCCATTTCTAAGAGAGCATTTTCTAACTCGATATTAAGCTGGGTTAGTTTCTGATTTTTTTTATGATACTTAATATTGCATTTTTCTAAATTTTGATTAGAGACAATTAATTTTTGGTTTAATAGCTGAATACTTTTTTTTGCGTCCTGCAGTTCTTGTTCTAATTTTAAAATCTGTTGCGAGTTGTGATAGTTAGTCTGATAATTGTTTTTAGAAGAGGTTTTTAACTCATAATTAGATTTTTCTGAAAAACCTGAATAATTATCTTGAGAGCTGCTTTTTATGCTGTGGGACATAGTTTAGGAATTAGAGCCAATTTTCGAGTCATTCTAATTTTCTTATCTTTAAGAACCACTATTTTTTTAATGTAATTTAAGATTTACGACGACTTTTCATAGTTAATTTCCGAAGATTTTTTTAGCTTGCAGATTTCTTAATATTTTTTTTATCTTTGCTTTTGTTCTTAGAGAATGGCTAATTCCTGCCTCTTTGATCTGTTTGTGCTCGCTTAATTACTCCTGCTTGTGTCAAGTCTGCTTAGCAAATCGTTACGTTGTTTGTTAATATTGTTTACATAAATTAACAAACAGGATTTAAATATGTTTGCACCTATCGTTGTTTTAGTTCGTAAAGCCTTGGGTAAAGCTAAGTTCAACAAGATTCGCGGAAAAGCGATCGCCTCTCATGGGAAGGTGATCACCAAATTTTGTAATTGGACAGGGATTGAGAGGACTGTCAGACAAAATATGATTCGTGCAGCTCGTGATAATGGAAAAAAACTAGGACTACTTGCATAAATTACACTTTTTGACTACTGTAATTAATGCCCAGAGGCACATGATTTAAAAAGCATAGTTTATTAAAACGAAATAACCATATCTCAATAGTGAATCAACCTATACAAATCAAATTAATTCAATTTTTACAAGAGGAACTAGCCATCCCCGCAAACTCAATTGTCCTGGCAATGCGTCACTTGCAACAAGATTCTGATCCATTGCCGATGATTCTTTGGCAATATGGCCTAATTACTCTTCAGCAACTAGATAAGATTTTCGATTGGTTAGAGACCGCTTAATAAGTAATGAGTAATAAGTAAGAAGTAATAAGTTTGGATTTTTCCAGAGACTTAACTCTGTGTTTTTTCATTAACAACGGGTAAATAGCCTTTGATTAAGATGTCTTGGTCAATGGTTTGTATCTCGATTCTTTCTAGTTGTAGAGCCTCGGTCATTTTTGTAAAGCCTAAATCTCCCACAGGAGAAGGTGCAATGTTGCCGCCAATGATTTTGGGAGCGATGAATGCCATTACTTTTTGAATTGCTCCACCGGCGATCGCATTGGCTGCGAGAACTCCGCCACATTCCCAGAGAATTTTTGAGAGACCTCTGTTGTAGAAATTGTTCATAACAGCTTGGGGTGTTACAGCTTCTAGTTCACAAATTTCTACACCTTGAGCGGTAAGTTTTTTTTGTAAGCTGGGATTACTGTTTTTTTGAGTGAAGATCAGAGTTTGAGCGATATCGACTTGCCAAAGATTACATTCTGTGGGCAAATCTAAACTACGACTCATGACAACTCGCAGGGGATTATGTTCTGTTAAATTATGAGTTGTCAGTTGGGGGTTATCTTTTCTGACTGTGTTCCCGCCAATAATCACTGCATCACAAGTACTGCGTAACTGATGTACTTGATGGCGGGCAGACTTTCCTGTTACCCAAGCGCTATGACCTGTAGTTGCAGCAATTTTACCGTCTAGGGTCATGGCATATTTAAGGATGCCAAAGGGCTTTTTATGAGTAATGCGATGAATAAAGGCTTCGTTTAGTTGACGACAAGCAGCTTCTTCGATGCCTACAAGTACTTCAATTCCAGCATTTCGTAATTTTTTGATACCGCCACCAGCAACTCGCGGGTCACAATCAATCATGCCCACGACAACTCTAGTAACCCCCGCAGCAATGAGAGCTTCACTACAGGGGGGAGTTCTTCCATGGTGATTACAAGGTTCGAGGTTGACATATAATGTGGCTCCCCTAGCTGATTCTCCGGCATCTTTGAGGGCAAATATTTCGGCATGGGGTTGTCCTGCTTGGGGATGATATCCTTCGCCAATAATTTTTCCATCTTTAACGATTACTGAACCGACTAGGGGATTGGGGGAAGTTCGGCCTGCTGCTTTATTGGCCAGTTGCAGACATCTCTGCATCATCTGGCGATCGAAATCTATTGGGTTTGGCATTTATCTGTTGAACATTCAACCGTGTCTTGGCGCGATCGCGTTGCGAGAATCTCTACTAAGCTTGGTCTTCGGGTGAGTGGTAAGCGGTATTTTGCCCAAAGACCATAAATAAAATTAGCTATTGTCGCGATCGCGGGTATTTTGGTAACAGCATAAACCCAGCCCATGCCTAATTCTTCATACACTCGGCGAAACACTTCTACGTTTTTGATAATTGTGCCATCACAGAGAATGCCATGAATTCGATCCATCGCCAGTTCATAATCAATTCCTCCATGGTCTTGGGGGTTGTAATCAGGGTCTGCGATATCCACAAAATTGACGATTCCTCTACCGGCATCTCGTTTTTTGAGAAATTTAACTTCCCTGACACAGAGAGGGCATTCGCCATCGTAGAGTAGTTTGATTTTCCATTGGGTTGGGATGGTATTTGCGATCGCCATATAGTCTTGAATTGTTAAATCTAATTTTTAAATATTTTTGTTCCTTCTTTATTATTATTGATATTTCAATTCTGTTGGGGAAAAAAACTTGAATATTCCCAATCGCGGTTGTTGTCGTAATAGAGTTTATTGCCTTCAAGCTTGAGTGGCGACCTAATATTGTTCGAGTAAATATGACCAGTTCCTAAGCCTTGAGGCATAGTTGTATTCAGAGTTGCTGTCCATTGCGCGATCGCGTTTAAGCCAATATTAGACTCTAGTGCTGATGTTATCCACCAAGAGATTGATTTTTCCTCGGCTAGATCAATCCATTCTTGAGTTTTGCTAAATCCACCCAGTAAAGAGGGCTTAAGGACTATATATTGGGGATTAATTGTAGATAATAAATTTTCTTTGCTCTTCTTGCCCATAATGCCAATCAGCTCCTCATCTAGGGCTATGGGGATAGGACTTTTTCGGCAGAGTTCGGCCATAACCTGCCATTGGTGGGGTTTAATTGGTTGTTCAATGGAGTGTAAGTCGTACTGGGCTAGGATGTTTAATTTCTCTAAAGCTTCATCAGGAGCAAATGCACCATTGGCATCTACTCTAATTTCTAGAACATTACGATTAAAATGTGAACGCAGCTCAGCAATTAGGGAACATTCTTGCTGAAAATCTAAGGCTCCTATTTTTACTTTGAGGCAAGAGCAGTTGTTGGCTAATTTCTCTCTGATTTGCGATCGCATGAAATCTAGATCCCCCATCCAGATCAAACCATTGATATAAATTCCCTGTTGTCCCTTAGTAAAGGTTGAGGGATATAAAATACCAGCTTGATTATGTTCTAGATCCTGAAAGGCCATCTCAAGACCAAATTTAAGACAAGGAAAATTCTTTAAGTTTGCAGTCAAAGAAAATGTCCCTGCTGATATCTCTGCACAAACCTCATCTAATTTCTCTTCAATCTCTATAAGATTATCAATACTAAGACCTGGAATCGGGCTACATTCACCAATCCCTTTGAGTTGACCAGTAATGCTATCTTTCAACAAAATATACCAAGTCGGTTTTTCGAGCAGAACTCCTCTAGAGGTGCCACTAGGACGAGAGAATTTTAAAGTATGTTTTATCCAATCAGCACTAATATTTTTCATTCTAGTGGATTCCACTATATTTTCAATAATAAATAATGAGTTCTCATTAAACAACTAAATGTATCAAAATCTTTTTAAGTTCTTGATCTTTTCTGTATATATTCCAAAATTGATTATATTTCAAAAACCCTAACACTAGAGAGAATCAATGATTCTGAAAGTTTTTAGCAACAGTAGTTTCGCCAGCTTTACTTTGGTTACTGCTTATTTTCTAAGTAGTGATCCTGCTGATGAAGGGGGAATTTTTAATGCATCTTACGGCGCGATCGCACAAATTGTCTTTAGTCCTAGTGAGCGCTTTGATGTAGCTCTTACTTATGTTCACAGTCGAGATCAAAGTGATACTGAAACAGGAAGTAATCTAGCTAATCTGCAATCTTTTCCGGAAGATGAATTTGATGAAGCAGTTCCCACCGTGAGTGATTCCTATGGTGTGGAGTTTGCCTGAGAGGTTAGCGATCGCTTTTTGTTGGGTGCTTGGTCTGGGTTATCTAAAGTCACAACGCTTTCGACCCTGGAGGGACTAAGCGATCGCGGCACCCAAGATATTTGGAATTGGGCAGTGACTTTAGTATTTCCCGATCTGGGCAAAGAAGGAAATCTCGGAGGGATTGTCCTGGGAACGGAACCTTGGGTCACGACCTCCAGCATTGATGCTTTAGAGGAAGATAAAGATCTTTCTTGGCATATCGAAGCTTTCTATCAATATCAGATCACAGACAATATTGCAGTCACTCCTGGAATAGTTTGGATTACCGCACCAGATAATAATAGTCGCAATGATGATTTAGTTATTGGGGCAATTCGCACTACTTTTAGTTTTTAATTCCTAAGTTATGGACTAGTTTATAACGGCATATTCTTTTGATCAAAAAAATATGTAAAGAAATTTAAACAACCTTATTGCCCCTCAGTGAAAATACGCAATTATTAAATCAGATATGAAAAGCACTTATTGAAACACAAAGAGTAAGCATGGTTACTACAAACTATCAGGTTGGGTCTCTCGATTTTGCTCCCTACAGCAATTCTACCTTCCTAGATGATTTTTACACTGATGATGTTTATAGCTTTAGCGTTGGTCAGCCCACTTATGTGGAGTTAGATCTCTACAACATTACTTTTGGTGATGATGCGGATCTTTACTTATATCAGGATGACGGCGATTTCTTGTTCGAGTCGAATCAAGACTTTTTTATAGAATCATCTCGTCTTGCAGGCAATGCTAATGACTCAATTAGTGAGTTCTTAGGTTCGGGAAACTATTTTGCACAAGTTGAGCGTTATGCTCCTGGAAGCTCCGGTAGTTTGGACTACACGATAGACAT